>USBV01000165.1 GCA_900553055.1 uncultured Phascolarctobacterium sp. | reverse complement strand
TGCCAAGGCTAAGAAGAATAATGTGAAGCTTTTGCTGCCCACTGATTTGGTAATGGCTGAAGCCTTTGCTGCTGATGCGAAGCATACAACCCAAGGCGTGAAGGCTTTGGACCAAGAGTGTATGGCTCTGGATATTGGCGAAGAAACTGCTAAGGCTTATGCAGCAGCATTGGCTGATGCGAAGATGATTGTGTGGAATGGCCCTATGGGCGTATTCGAAATGGATGCCTTCTGCAAGGGCACCGAGGCTGTGGCTAAGGCCGTGGCTAAGAGTCGCGCTATTAGCATTGTTGGCGGTGGCGACAGCGTCGCTGCTATCGAAAAGCTGGGCCTGGCAAAACGCATTTCCCATATTTCCACCGGCGGTGGCGCTTCTCTGCAATACCTCGAGGGTAAGGTGTTGCCGGGCGTTGCCGCTCTGGATGACCTGCGTCGCAAGATGATTGCCGGCAACTGGAAGATGCACAAGACCGTGGGCGAGGCTGTGGAGCTGGCTGAGAACATCGTTATGGAAACAAATGGTACCCTGAACGAGGTTGTAGTCTTCCCGCCCTTCACCGCTTTGGAAACCGTTGCTGATGCTATTGATGGTAAGCACGTGGGCTATGGCTCCCAGGACATTCATTGGGAGGACAAGGGGGCCTTCACCGGCGCTATTTCCGGTCCCATGATTGCCGATATCGGCGCTGAATACGCCATGGTTGGCCATAGCGAGCGTCGTAGCATTTTTGGTGAAACCGATAAGATTGTAGCTAGCAAGATGATTGCTGCTTATCGCAATGGCTTAAAGCCCATGCTGTGCGTTGGTGAAAACTTGGCTGAGCGCGAGGCTGGCAAGACTGCACGCAAGATTAATATGCAGCTGAAGAGCGCACTGCGTGTGGTTGCTCCTGAGGATGCTGTAAATATGGTTATTGCTTATGAGCCTGTATGGGCTATTGGTAGTGGCAAGGCAGCAACTCCGGCAGACGCACAGGAGGTGTGCCGCCTGATTCGCGACAAGGTTGCCAAGATTTTCACTCCGGAAATCGCTCGTCAAATCCGTATTCTTTACGGTGGCAGTGTTAACGAAAAGAACGCTAGCGAGTTCAACATCAGCGGCATTGACGGTGTGCTGGTGGGCGGCGCTTCCTTAGACGCTGAGCGTTTTGCAGCCATCGTAAGAAGCTTTTAATAATTAACAATGAAAAAACCTGTACTTTTAATGATTTTAGATGGTTGGGGTATTGCACCGGCTAGCAGCAGTAATGCTGCTAGCTTGGCGCGGACTCCCAATCTTGACAGATATTTTGCAGAGTATCCACATACCCAGCTGCAGGCCAGTGGCCTGGAGGTGGGCCTGCCTGCCGGGCAGATTGGTAATAGTGAAGTGGGGCATTTAAATATCGGCTCCGGTCGCATTATTTACCAAAGCCTGACGCGCATCAGCAAGGCTATTACAGATGGTGACTTTTTTACTAATCCTGTTTTGGTCAAGGTGATGGATGAGGTCAAGGTCAGCGGCAAAGCATTGCATCTGCTGGGCCTTTTATCCGATGGCGGTGTGCACAGCCACATCACACACATCATCGCACTTTTGGAAATGGCAAAGCAGCATGGCCTGAATAAGGTTTATGTGCACGCCTTTTTGGATGGACGCGATGTGCCGCCCCAAAGCGCGCTGACCTATGTGGAGCAGCTGGAAGCTGCGATGCAGAAAATTGGCGTGGGTAAGATTGCCACCGTAAGCGGTCGCTATTACGCTATGGACCGCGACAAGCGCTGGGAGCGCTTGGCTAAGGCTTATGCTACCGTAGTGCAGGGCGAGGGCGCGAGCGCGGCCTCGGCTACCGCAGGCATTAAAGCCTCCTATGCTGAAGGCGTAACCGATGAGTTCGTCATTCCCTTTACTATTGAAGGCATTGATGCTCGCATCGAGGCTGGTGATGGCGTAATTTTTGCCAACTTCCGACCGGACAGAGCTCGCGAAATTACCCGGGCAATAGTCGACGAGGAGTTCCCGTATTTTGAGCGTCCGGCTAATGCTCGTCCTGTGCATTTCGCCTGCATGGCGCAATATGATGTTACTATTGCGGCTCCTGTGGCTTATCCGCCGGAGGAAATCAATGATACGCTCGGTCAGATTTTGGCAGAGCGTGGTATGCACCAGCTGCGCATTGCAGAAACCGAAAAATACGCCCATGTTACCTTTTTCTTCAATGGTGGCGTGGAGGAGCCCAATAAAAACGAGGAACGCATCCTCATTCCTTCGCCCAAGGTGGCAACCTATGATTTGCAGCCAGAAATGAGCGCCGAGGAGGTTACTCAAGCACTACTAGCAGAGCTTGCTAAGGATAAGTTTGACGTGGTCATTCTCAATTTTGCTAACCCTGATATGGTAGGCCACACTGGTGTACTGCCTGCTGCTATCAAGGCTATGGAAAAGGTGGACGAGTGTGTTGGTCGCATTGTAGAAAAGGTGCTGTCATTGGATGGCAGTGCTTGCATTTGCGCCGATCATGGCAACTTAGAAAAGATGGCCGAGGACGATGGTGAGCCTAACACTGCTCACACCACTAACCCTGTCCCTTTCCTGTTGGTGAGCAAGGAGCAGCATCAGCTGCACCAAGGCATTTTGGCCGATATTGCGCCGACCATGCTGGAGCTTTTACATATTCCCCAGCCTAAAGCTATGACTGGCAAGAGCTTATTAGACTAGGCCGTGGATGAATTTTATAGAGGTGATAAAAAAATGGCAATGATTACTGAAGTATATGCTCGTGAGATTTTGGACTCTCGAGGCAATCCGACCGTAGAGGTTGAGGTTTGCCTGGAGGATGGCGCTGTTGGTCGCGCTGCAGTACCCTCCGGCGCTTCCACCGGTGTACACGAGGCTGTAGAGCTGCGCGATGGCGACGCTGAGCGCTACATGGGCAAGGGCGTAACCAAAGCAGTTGATAATGTAAACGACATTATCGCAGAAGCTATTATTGGCCTGGAAGCAACCCGCCAAACCGAAATCGATGAGCTGTTGATTCGTTTGGATGGCACTCCTAACAAGGGCCGTTTGGGCGCAAACGCTATCCTGGGTGTGTCCATGGCTGTGGCTAAGGCTGCTGCTTCTTCCGTGGGTTTGCCCCTGTACCTGTATCTTGGTGGCGTAGCTGCAAAAGAGCTACCAGTTCCCATGATGAACATTTTGAACGGCGGTCAGCACGCTGACAACAACGTGGATATCCAAGAGTTCATGATTATGCCCGTAGGCGCTAAATCCTTTAGCGAATGCCTGCGCATGAACACCGAAATTTATCATAATCTGAAGGCTATCTTAAAATCCAAGGGTCTCAGCACTGCTTTGGGTGACGAGGGCGGCTTTGCTCCCAACTTAAGCTGCAATGCTGAAGCTATCGATGTTATTCTCGAAGCTGTAGAAAAGGCTGGCTACAAGCCCGGCAAAGACATTATGATTGCCTTGGACGTTGCCAGCAGCGAATTCTACGAAGATGGCAAATATAATCTGGCAGGCGAAGGCCTCGTTAAGACCAGCGATGAAATGGTTGATTATTTGGCAGATTTGTGCGCTAAATATCCCATCATCTCCATCGAAGACGGCATGGCCGAGGACGATTGGGAAGGCTGGAAGAAGATGACTGAGAAGATTGGTCATAAGGTTCAGCTTGTAGGAGATGACCTTTTTGTTACAAATACAGAGAGACTTTCCAAGGGTATTAAAATGGGAGCAGGTAACTCCATTTTGATCAAATTAAA
>USBV01000164.1 GCA_900553055.1 uncultured Phascolarctobacterium sp. | reverse complement strand
GCAGCAGCCACGCTTGCGCAGCCTAATCGCCCTTGACAGCGCTTGAGTGCTTCTAATAGATGCAGCGTAATGATTGCGCCAGAGGCGCCATAGGGGTGCCCATAGGCCAGCGCTCCCCCAAAGGCATTGTATTTATCAACACTGTTGGGGTATGTACGTGCAAAGAGTACATCGATTACCGCAAAGGCTTCGTTAATTTCAAAATCATCTATCTCTGCTTCCGTTAACTGGTGCTTAGCTAGCAGCTTTTCCAAAGCTGTTACAGCTGTGCGCGGGCTCACCAAGGGGTCGCCGCCGCAGGCCACGGAGCCGAGGATTTTGGCTTGGGCCGTCATGCCATGCTTCTTAAGATAGTTTTCGGAGCAGAGCACGACAAAGGCTGCTCCGTCGTTGATTAAGCAGGAGTTAGCAGCAGTGATGAACTCACCGCCCTCTAAAACCTTGGGCAATCTATCCAACAACCTTTGGCTCATGCGCGGACGAATGCCCTCGTCCTTGCTAGCCGCAAAGCAGGGAGCGATAACCTCCTTTAGGCTGCCCTCCTGCTGCGCCTGCGCAGCCAAGCGGTGGCTGCGCAAACCCCACGCATCCAGCTCCGCCTTGGCCACGCCTTCGCGTTGGCAGGCCAGCTCCGCCCCCTCCAGCATCACCGTTTCACGGTGAATGCCCGGCATAAACTTCGCCACACTATACCAGCTATCACCGGCATAGTCCGGATGATTGGGGTTATAGCCTCGCCGCGGCTGCGTACTGCTGCTTTCAAAGCCGCCCGTAATAACGCATTCCGCTTCGCCGCAGGCAATCTTTGCCGCGGCCACAGCAATGCTCTCTAAGCCACTGCCACATTGCACATCGATGGTAAACGCAGGCACAGCGCAGTCCACGCCCGCCTCCAGTGACATTAGCCGCGCAATATTGCCACCAGCGCCCACACCGTTACCGGCAATAATATAATCCGGCTGCTCTATACCATATTTATCCATAACCTGACGCAGCACCGCCGCACCTAGCTTTTCTGCCGGCACATGGCGATACATACCGTTGACCACGCCCACGAAGCTGCGCAGTCCACCAATTAAATACACCTTATCCATATTCTTCACCCTATAAATATCCCCGTATTCGCGCTTACACAGCCAAATACGGGGTAATTTTAACGATTAAAAATTCTATGAATGGGGCCTGCTAAGAATGCTGCGCCCAAGCATTTTACGATATCCAGCGGAATGAAGGGCAGCACGCCGGTCATAAAGGCTTTATCCCAAGGCATTCCGGTAACAAGCTTAAGCTGCAAAAAGCCAGGCAAATAAATCAGAGGAATGCCCACAATGCAGCCAAGCAAGGCATAGCGTTTGAAGCTATATTTTTCGCCACGAGTTGCTGCCAAAAAGACTGCCGTGAAAAGGAAGCCGATAATGTAACCACCGGTAGGACCAAAAAGCTTGCCTGGTCCTGCCGTGCCGCCGGTAAACACGGGCACACCGGCAAGTCCTACCAAAAGATAAACCAGCATAGTCATAAAGGCCTGCTTCGCATTCAATACATAGCCAGTTAAATTAACGATGAGAGTTTGCAAAGCAATGGGAGAAAGCGAAAAGGGCAAGGGAATGATGATGTAAGCAGAAACGCAGTTCATGGCCACCATCAGCGCCATTTTTGTCATCTCTGCAGTTTTATTGATACTTGGATTATTTGTCGTCATAAAAAGCACCAGCCTTACTATAATTTGATGCTGAAAACCTTAAAGCCTTGTACATAAGCTGCCAGCTCCTGCTCCCTGCTGTAAACCTTGAGTTCATCCCCGGCATAGACCGGCCGCAGATAACTGATGCGCCAGTCCAGCTCCTGTAGCTGCAGTGCCTGCTGTAGCCAAGCCGCCATGCATAGCCCCGGAACAATGGGATGCTCGCCCTGATGGATGATGTTTTCATCACCTGTATAAGATACGTAATCGGCAACCTCTTGCACAGTGAAGCTGTGCTCAAGTACAAGCTCGCCCGTTGGCTCTTCTTGAGCGGCAGGCTTGCTGCCTAGCTTAGCTTTAGGCAAAACCAAGAAAACACGCAGCTCCTTCACCATGCGCTCACCCTCGGGAGTGCTCACAGTGCCCAGCACTTGGATGATGGATTTGCGCTCCTTGGCTAGGAGCACGTTGTTAACCAGCTGCGTGGCTTGGCCATGAATATGGGCCTCCACACCTGCTAATACCCAGCCGCCAAAAAATTTTCTATCGCTATCTGCCAGTTTATGTGCAAGCTCTAACATTTTCTAACATCCTTTCATGTAGGATATTATAAATCAGCCGTGCTAATTAGTCAACCTTTTGTCAAAAATAAGTTAACACATTTTCCAATATGCGTCAAAGCTGTAGAGCCGATTACAATTTCCAAGCACTTTACCACAAAAATAAGAGATAGGTTAACCCGCCTAACAAGGCTAAGCCTGCAAAATTATAGTATAAAAAGGTGCGCAGATACGTTCCCGCTTGGTAGGGATGCTCCGCCACAAAAAGCTTGTAAGAAATAACGCTAGCCATGGAGGCAATCAGCGTACCCAAGCCACCGATATTGACACCCAAAAGCAAAGCATCCGCCTCCGAGGTGAGACCCGCGAGCAGCATGGCCGCCGGCACATTGCTGATAAATTGGCTGGCCACTATCCCGGCTAAATATATCCCCTCTGCTGTGCCCAAAAGCGATTGTTTAAGGTAAAGCGCAAGGCTGGTGTGACTAATATTGCCGATAAAAATAAAAAAGCCCACAAAGGTTACTAAAAGGCTATAATCCACCTCTAATAAAAGCTTGCGCTGCCGGCACAAAACAAAAGCTACAGTGATGACAAGTGCTATAGTTTTATCCAGCCAATGCAGCACGGCACCAATATTCAAGGCCAAAAGCAGTAGCAGTAAACCCGTTTGCAGCATATCTGGCTTGCTTGGCTCCGGCAGCTCCAGCTTCAAGGCATCGTTGCGCCCACGCCAAATGAGCACGCCCAAATAGATGATGGATAGCAGCCCAGGCAACGCCATCACTGCAAAAAAGCTGCTAGCAGTGTAGTGATAGTGCGCATATAAGAACAGGTTTTGCGGGTTGCCCGGAGGCGTCACCATGGAGCCCAAATTGGCTGCCAGTGTTTGCAAAATAATGACGCGCACCACATCGCGCTGCAGCCTTTTGCCAATGATGAGTGCCAAGGGCACGAAGGTGATGAGCGCCACGTCGTTAGTGACGAACATGCTGGAGGCATAGGTTACACCGACCAAAGCTAGCGCCACGCTACGCCAGCTGGCGCAGCGCTGTAAAAGCTTGAGTGCTACCCAGTCCAAAAAGCTGACGCTTTTTAGTCCGGCAACCACCAGCATCAGGCTCAGCAGAATGCTGAGCACAGCAAAATCGATATATTCTAACCGTGGGCGCTGCACAAAACTGCTGGCGCACGCCAGCAGCACGGCCACACACAGCACAGTTTCTTGTTTAAAAAATCGTTTTAGCTTTAAAAGCATTATAATGCCTCTTTTTAATATAATATTTAATATTTGGTGTACGAAGGAGATGGTGCTTTTTTAATCCATCATAACGTGCGTCAAAAAGTACCAGATACGAGAAAGACCGAGGACGGCGTATGAATAATACTCCTACGAGGTCTGACGAAGTAGATGGTGCTTTTTCACGCACGTTACCACTTACCAATTATGGCTTGCCGCACACACAGCCAACCCATGCACCTGGCTAGCCCCCGCTCTTCGCAGCAC
>USBV01000163.1 GCA_900553055.1 uncultured Phascolarctobacterium sp. | reverse complement strand
GAGGCAAAAAGCGTAGCGGTCCAGCATGCAATGCTGGTGGGTTTCTTGGCACTTCTTTGCCCACACAAAGAAGTGCATCTAAGATATGTAAAAAATTTAAAAGGTGTTCAAGGAGAATTCCTCTATAAACCACAAGACAAATTGACAATTTTATACTATAATAAAAAGTTAGATACAGAAGAAAATGAAGGTGACAATTATGTCCGTAATCTTTTATTTTAGTGGCACGGGCAACTGCTTAGACGTTGCCAAGCAAGCTGCAGCCGTGCTTAAGGACTGCCGCTTGGAGACCATTAGCAGTTATATGGCCAAGCCCTATCGAGTAGAGGATGAAATTTTGGGCATCGTATGCCCTGTTTTTAGCGCCAGCCTACCGCCTTACGTGCAGGAATTTTTGGCTAAGTTGGAGGCAGCGCCCAACTATACCTTTGGCATTGTAACGATGGGTGCTATGCAGGGCCGCTCCTTAAAGTGTATGCAGGAGCTGCTCCTTAAGCGTGATATTGCTCTTAACTACGCCGCCACCGTCGTTATGCCTGACAATATCTTCAACACTCCCGAGCTGAAGGCTAGCCAAATGCTCACTGCAGCGGACCAGGCCTTGGCCAAAATCGTGAGCGATATTCACGAGGGCAAGCAGGATGTGAGCCAGTGTCAGGAAAGCTATCTGTGGAAGTTTTTGGGCACTAGTCTGTGCTGGTGGTATCTGCGTAACTTCCTCAAAATTGGCCAGTTCAAGGTGGACTGCGATGCTTGCATTAGCTGTGGTCAATGCGCCAAAATCTGCCCCGTGGGCAATATCAAAATGGTCAATGGTCGCCCTGCTTTTGGGGATAACTGCATCACCTGCTTAGGCTGCGTGCATTGGTGCCCCAAGCATGCCATCCAAATGGGTAGCGTGAACAAAATGGGCAGCAAGCGTTATGTAAATCCAAATATAAAAATACAAGAGATGTTTAATCAGGAGGGGAAATAATGACTACTTATAATCCCGTCAGCCCGGAATTTTTGGCTGAAGTAGAGGCTGTCATCGGCAAAGAAAATGTTTTTACCGATCCCGACAAGCTGGATATGTACAAAACTGACGAGGAATATGACCCGCGTCGCTTCCGCGTGCCCAAGGCTGTGGTGCGTCCCGGCAATGCCGAGGAGATTGCTGCCATCGTGAAGCTGTGCAACAAGTACATGGTGCCCATCACTGTGCGCAGCGGTGGTACTAGCCTTGCCGATGGCGCTATCGCCGTGTGCGGCGGCATCATCCTGTTAATGGAACGCCTGAACAAGATTATTGAAATGAATACCGAGGGCATGTATGTAATTGCCGAAGCAGGCGTGCGCACCGTGGACATTCAAAAAATGGCTAACGATGCTGGCTTCCTCTATGCCGGTGACCCCTGCAGCGCTGAGTCCTGCATGATTGGTGCTAATCTGGCAACTAATGCTGGTGGCAACAAGGCAGTGCGCTATGGCGTAACCCGTAATCAGGTTTATGGACTGGAAATGGTTACTCCTGAGGGCGAAATCGTGGAAGTGGGCGCTCGCCTGAAAAAATGCTCCACTGGCTACTGCATGGAGCAGCTCGTGATGGGCAGCGAGGGTACCTTGGGCATCATCACGAAGGTTACCTTGAAGCTGCAGCCCATGCCTCCCTATCGCTTTGATGTGCTGGCTGTGTTTGAAGACCCCCATATGGCACTTTCCCTTGTTGCTAAAATCAATAAGGCAGGCATCAACCCCACCAGCATTGAATACATGGATAACTCCTATGTGCGTGCCACTGCGGATTATATTGAATTCAAGGGTGCGCCCCATTATGAAACCGGTATTTATGTAATTATCACCGTGGAAACCTTCACTGAGGAAGAGCTGGACACCAAGATGGAGCAGCTTAGCGACCTCTGCGAGGAGGCTGGGGCCGTGGATGTGCTAGAGGCGGACGACCGTATCTGGGCTATGCGACGCAACTGCCAGGAGTCCATTAGCCTCGTAAGCAAGGTTTCCCTGACCGACGACGTGGTTGTGCCCGTGGATAAAATCGCCAGCACTATTAAAGAGGTTATGCACATCGGTGAAAAATATCCCTTCCCGATTCCTGTAAAGATTAATGCTCATATCGGTGATGGCAATTTGCACATCGTGCTGTGCAAATGCGATATGACCGATGAGGATTGGGAAAAATATGTGCATGAGTTCCACGAGGAAGTGTATGCTTATGCGTATGCTCAAGGCGGTCGCCTGGCTGGCGAGCACGGCATTGGTGCTAAGAAGCTGGCTTACATGGAGGAATTCACTCCTGCCGGGGAATTGGCGCTGATGAGAAAGATTAAGAGGGCGTGGGATCCGAATAATATTCTTAATCCCGGCAAAGTTTTCAACGCTTAACGAGCGTGTGTAAGGCATCATCTGCTTTGTCACAGCTCCTAGACGTACCTCTAGTACGCCGTCGTCGCTGTTTCGCGCATCTGATACCTTCTCCACGCTCTTGAAACAATAATTTAAGAAGGAATAATAGCCTATGTCTAATTATAATCCTGTAACCCCTGCATTTATCGACAAGCTGCGTGCCATTGTGGGCGCAGAGTTTGTCTTTACCGATGCGGAAACCTTGGATAAATATAAAACTGATGAAGAAACGGATGAGCGCTGCTTTCATCTGCCGGATGTGGTAATCGCTCCTGCCAACGCTAAGGAAATTGCGGCGGTGATGAAGCTGTGCAATGAATGCTTGATTCCTGTTACCGTGCGCGGTGGCGGAAGCGGCATCGTGGATGGGGCCATCGCTGATAAGGGCGGGCTCATTATCCTCATGGAACGCTTGAATAAAATTATCGAGCTAAATAAAGAGGGCATGTACCTCATCGCCCAAGCTGGTGTGCGCACTGTGGATATTCAAAAGGTGGCCAACGAAGCAGGCTTTCTCTATGCTGGTGACCCCTGCAGCGCCGAAAGCTGCCAAATCGGTGGCAACCTTGCGACCAATGCCGGTGGCAATAAGGCCGTGCGCTACGGTGTAACCCGTAATCAGGTCTATGCTGTGCAAATTGTCACTCCTGAGGGCGAGATTGTGGATTTGGGCGCGCCCTTGAAAAAATGCTCTACCGGCTACTGCATGGAGCAGTTGGTTATTGGCAGTGAGGGCACCTTGGGCATCATTACCCAAGTGACGCTTAAGCTGCAGCCCCTGCCGCCCTATCGACTGGATATGCTGGCCATCTTCACTGATGCGGTGCAGGCCATGAGCGTGGTGCCCAAGGTGGCCAAGGCAGGCATCACTCCTACTAGCATCGAATATATGGATAATCCCAATGTGCGTACCACCAGCCAGTTTTTGGAATTTGCTGGTGCACCCCATGTGGAGGATGGCATTTACGTAATTTTCACGATCGAAACCTTTACCGAGGATGAGCTGGATATGAAGATGGAGCAGCTCAATGATATCTGCGAGGAATGCGGTGCTATTGAGGTGCTGGAGGCGGATGACCGCATTTGGGCTATGCGCCGTAACTGCTTGGAATCCGTGCGCTTGGTTAGCCTCGTGTGCACCACTGATGATGTGGTTGTGCCCGTGGACCAAATGAGCGATACCGTGAAGCACATTATTGCTACTGTGAAAAAATATCCCTTCCCCCTGCGCATTAACGCCCACATCGGCGACGGCAATCTGCACATTGTGCTGTGCAAGATGGACTTAACCGATGAGGAATGGGAAGAAAATCTGGCTCGCTTTACCCAAGAGATTTACACTTATGTCTATGCTCATGGCGGTCGCCTGAGCGGCGAGCATGGCATTGGTGCTAAAAAGAGCGGCTTTATGGAGGAGT
>USBV01000162.1 GCA_900553055.1 uncultured Phascolarctobacterium sp. | reverse complement strand
CGTTGCCAAACGCATGCAGGGCATGGAAATGATTACCATTGGCTATGACCCCTATATTTCTGAAGAGCGTGCCCGTCAGGTCGGCGTAGAGCTGGTTGATTTGGACACACTGCTTAAACGCTCCGACTATATCACCATCCATACACCGCTGACCAAAGAAACTGAGCACATGATTAACGCCGAAACCATCGCTAAAATGAAGGACGGCGTGCGCATCGTCAACTGCGCTCGCGGTGGCTGCAGTGACCATCAAGCCATTGCCGACGGCATCAAGTCCGGCAAAATCGCTGGCGCTGCTATCGACGTATATCCCTCCGAGCCCCTGACCAAGGAAAACAACCCCTTCCTGGGCCTGTTCAACGTAGTACAAACCCCGCACCTGGGCGCATCCACCGAAGAAGCACAAATCGGCGTTGCTGTGGACGTTGCTTACGGCGTTATCGACGCTCTAGAGGGTCGCCCGGTTATGACCGCTGTTAACATGGCTCCCATTCCCAAGAGCGTAGCTGAGGTTATTCGTCCCTACTTTGGTCTGGCTGAGCGCATGGGCAACGTGGGAATTTATTTGGCTGACGGCCCCATCACCAAGGTAGAAGTAGAATACACTGGCGCTTTGGCAGAAACCGAAACCCCGGCGCTGACCACCGCCTTCTTAAAGGGTCTTTTGAACCCCATTTTGCAAGAAAGCGTTAACTTCGTCAATGCACCCGGCATGGCTAAAAAACGCAATATTGAAGTAAAAGAAGTAAAGGCTAATAAGCCCGGCTACTTCACCACCGCCATCAACGTGCGTATCACTACAGCTAAAGGCACTCACAAAATTGAAGGCACCCTTTTCGATGGCAAAACTCCGAAAATCGTGCAAATCGACCAATACTACATCGACTTCAAGCCCGAGGGCTATCTGCTCTTAGCGCCCCACATTAACAGACCTAACATGATCGGTCAAATGGCTACCATTTTGGGCAAGGCCGGCATCAACATCAACAGCATGCAGGTTGGCAGCACTCCTAAATCCGATACCAACATTATGGCCATCGCTGTAGGCGACGATATTCCTAACGATATCATGCTGCAGCTGCGCGGCGTGGACGGCATCCTTGACGTAAAACTGATTAATTGCGAGGGTTGAGATGACGAGAATTATTTTAGTTCGCCATGGCGAAACAACCTGGAATATCGAAGGTCGTTATCAAGGGCAGGAGGATACTCCCTTGAGTGAAAGAGGTCTCAATCAGGGGCATCTGCTAGCCGATGGACTGCGCAATATACCCATTGATTTAGCTATCTCCAGCCCCTTACAGCGCTCCTACCAAACCTGCAAATTCTGCGCAGATTTACACAATCTCCCCGTTGCTACCGACGAGCGCCTGCTGGAAATCAACCACGGCAGCTGGGAAGGCGTGCTCGCGGGTGATATTCAAAAGCAATATCCCGTTGAATTTGCCCAATGGCACAGAGAGCCAGAAAAAGTCGTTATGCCCGGCGGTGGCGAAAGCCTTGAGGACGTGCGCAAGCGCGTGCGTGCCGCCTTTGATGAATACGTAACCAAATATCCCGACAAGACTATTCTAGTCGCCGCTCACGATGCGGTGAACAAGGCCATTATCTGCGATGTTTTGGGCCTTGGCATGGAACATTTTTGGCAAATCAAGCAGGACAACACCTGCATCAACGTGCTAGAATGCAACGAGGGCGTGTGGCGCACCGTGCTCCTCAACGCTACCAATCACATGGGCTTTTTATTTAGCGGTATCGAGCAAGCGGGATTATAAAAATTGCATAAAAAATTAACTGCGAGAAGTTCAATACCTCTCGCAGTTTTTTATTTGAGTTTTTTCTGCAACCACATTAACCGTATGGACAATAGCGTCGCGCTGCTGATAACACCGCAGTCGAGGCTCTGCCAATAGGCGAAGGCGCCGTTGCCAACCTTATAGTCCAGGAACAAGCCCAAGGGCAAACAAATTCCCCAATACGCCAGCATGCTCGCCCAAAACGTCGCATCCACATCCTTATAGGCGCGCAAAATTCCCTGAATCGGCGCCGCAATCGCATCGCCCGCCTGCCAGCCAATAGCATAAAGTAAAAACACCTTCACCAGTGCCACAACCTCTGGATTAGCAGTGTAAATCAAAGCAATCTGCTCCCGCAGGAAGTATTCTCCTAGCATATAAAAGCCCGCAATGCCAAGGCTCGTTTGCAAGCCTATATTTACATAATCGCGAGCTCCTTGGAAGTTTTTCGCTCCATATTCCACGCCCACAACAATAGTAAGAGCAAGAGAAAAGCTCAAGGGCATCATATAAACCAAGGACGAAAAATTCAACGCCGCCTGATGGGCAGCAATCGTCTCCGTGCCAAACTTGGCAATAAACAGCGCCACTACGCCAAAAATACTCGTTTCCATGAAAATAGAAATACCCATGGGCACACCAATACGCAGGTATTCCTTAAGCCAAGTATAAGCCGGTCGCACAAAGCCAAAAATATGATAACTCTTAAACGGCTCTAAATTACTAATAACCCAGGCAAAAATGGGCAGCAATAACCAAAACGTTAGTCCCGAGGCCACACCAGCACCGATGCCGCCAAGACGTGGCAGTCCCAGCTTGCCAAAAATCAGAACATAGTTAAGACACGCGTTAATCGGCAAGGCCAAAAGATAAATGCGCATCGTCAAATGAGTATAGCCCAAGGTATCCACCAAGCTACGCAAGGGCGTAATCATAAAAAATGGAATGACACCTAGGCCTAAGCCTGCCAAATACCACAACGCCACATGGTATACCTCAGGTGCTAAGCCCATGTTCTGCAAAAAATGCGGTAAAAACGCCGCACCTCCAGCCAAAACCAGCAAAGCAAAGCTCAGGCCCAGAAACAAACCGTGACGCACAACAACTGTTATTTTTTGCTTTTCGCCCGCACCCAAAAGATTGGCAATCAAGGGCATAGCCGCCATCAGTATTCCACTGAAGCCTGTTTGGATGGGCATCCAAATATTGCCGCCGATGGCCGCTCCGGCTAAGTCCACATCACCAGCCTGACCGGACATGCTAGCGTCAAAAAAATTCATACCCATAATCGCAAATTGCGTACAGATAATTGGCAGCATGACACTGAGCAAGCGGTGCAGCTTGTCGCGATAATTTCTATCTAAAGCTTTAATCATGTTTACTCCCTAATTAACCTCTCCACCGCAAGCGGTTCTCCTCCCCTTGAAAGGGGAGGCACCATAAATACTGCGGTGGTTATTATTCTGCGAACTCCGACAAATACAGCCAGCGCTCCTCCATTTCCTCCAGCTTGGCCTGTACCTCCTGCTGCCGGGCCGTCAGCTCCGCCAGCTTGCCATAATTGCTGCCGCAATTATTCATTTCCAGCGCTAGCATCTTCAGCTCGGCCTCGCTGCGGCTCAGCTCCTGCTCCAGCTTCTGCAGCTCCAAACGCTCCGCGTATGTCAGCTTCTTTTTTTCAGGTGCAGCAGCCTGAGCAGGAGCGACCGTAGCCACTGCCTGCTTCGGCGCAGCCTTCGCCTTCTCGCTTTGCTCGTTAGCCTGCTTCGCCTGCAGCGCTTCCTCATAGTCACTGTAGCCACCGATATAAGGCTGCACATGGCCGTTAGCCTCAATAGCAAACAGCTTGTTAGCAAAACGGTCTAAAAAATAGCGGTCATGGGATACCGTGATCACAATCCCGGTAAAAGAATTCAGGTAGTCTTCCAAAATAGTCAGTGTCGGAATATCCAGATTATTTCCTGCCTCATCAAACAAAAGTACGTTTGCATTTTCAGCCAAGACACCCAGAAGATACAGCCGTCTTT
>USBV01000161.1 GCA_900553055.1 uncultured Phascolarctobacterium sp. | reverse complement strand
CTCAATGCTCAGCTGCAGCAGAGCCAGCAAGCGTTGCTTGCGCTGCGCGTCCTCGCCCGCCAGCTGCCACAAATATTGGTACCATTGGCGAAAGATGTCCATATCCTCCTGCATTGTAGAGCGAGCAATATTAGTCACTAGATCGCGCACAGTGCGCAGCGCCAGCTGCAAACAAGCTGCGCGACGTGACTCTTCCAGCGCCGTGCGGTCCGCGCGGCGGAGCAAAACCAAGAGCAAAAGCACTAGCTCGTGATAAGCCTCGCACGCTTTCGGAAAGCTTTCCCAGCGTGCGTACACCGTAAAATGCAGTGATAAATTGGCCAAGAGCCTTTGCCATTGGCTTTGGCTCTTGTAGCGCAGGGCGTGCCAGCCCACAATGTGCAACAGCCAACGTGCTTCGCTGCGCCAACCCCGGCGGACCATACGGGCCGACATGTTGAGCAGCTCCAGCTCCAAGGACTGAGCATCCGCGCTAAACTTTACTGCCCTAAACCACTGACGTACCAAGTCAGTGAGCGCCACACGCACATTTTCCAAGCGCTTGTCACAGCAAGCAAAGCACCAAGACTCCAAAAGGTGAGCCACATCCGCTGCCAGCTCTGCTTTCTCAAACGCTGTTTTAAGCCGTTTCTTACATGCAGCTAACCAATGTAAGGCCATTAACTCCTGCTGCTTACGCAATGCTGCAAGAATAGCTATTTTTACGAGAGCAAGATACTCCCTATCATCCTGTACTGCCAAAATATTTTCAAAAGCAGTTTGCGCTGCCTCCAAATTATTTTGACGCACAGCAAGGCACACCTCTAAAGCTAAGGACTCATCCATGGGCTTACAGATTTATGTCGCCTTCGTAGATATCGCCGCTCACGGGGTCCACCGTTACGAGCGCACCGTCAGGCAAAGTGCTGGTCGCACGAGCCGCGCCTACAATCACAGGCAGACCACAGGTGATGCCCACAATGGCGGTAGAAGAGGTCAAGCCACCCTCCTCGGCGATAATAGCTGCTGCCTTAGCGGAGGCAGTAGCGACAAACTCATCATTGAGCACATCCACAACCAGGATGTCACCCTTTTGCAATTTATTGGCAAAATCAGCACCGGTGCTGCAAATGCACAGCTTGCCGGTAACACTACGACGACCGATACCGGTACCACTTAAAAGCTTATTTCCCACAGTAACCACCTTAATCAAATTCGTACTACCGGGAGTGCCAATGGGCACACCGGCTGTAATGACAACGGAGGAGCCATCGCTAATAACACCATTATGCAAAGCACATTGCAGGCTCAGCTCGATCATTTCGTCGGTATTAGCGCTATAAGGCCCCAAAATCGGCTCCACGCCCCAATACAACTGCATCATGCGCACGCTCTTTTCCAAGCGGGACATCGCCACCACCTTCGACCAGGGCTTGTATTTAGCAATCATGCGCGCCGTAAAGCCGGACTCGGTGATTGTCAAAATAGCGTTAGCGCGAATTTCCGTCGCAATTTGCACTGTAGCATGGCTAATCGCATCGGTAGAATGAATGCGCTCGGATAGGCCCTTCTTTTGGAATAAGGTGATATAATCCAAGGATTTTTCCGTGCGCTGAGCAATCTTAGCCATGGTTTGCACTGCTTCCAAGGGATATTTACCGGAAGCAGTTTCACCGCTCAGCATAATGACATCGGTGCCATCAAAAATAGAGTTGGCCACGTCACTCGCCTCGGCACGCGTTGCACGATAGCTACTCATCATGCTCTCCAGCATTTGGGTAGCGGTGATAACGGGCTTGCCAGCCTTGTTGCAGCGGGAAATAATCTCCTTTTGCACGATGGGCACATCCTCGGTGGGAATTTCCACACCCAGGTCGCCACGCGCTACCATCACACCATCGGACACATTAATAATCTCATCAATATTTTTTACACCGGCTTCATTTTCAATCTTAGAAATGATGCCCATGTGATAGCCATTTTCCTCTAACACCTTGCGAATGGCGATAACATCATCGGCCTTTTGCACAAAGGAAGCGGCCACATAATCCATATCATTTTTCGCTGCAAAGAGAATATCAGCCTTGTCCTGCTCGGACAAAAAGGGTAGCTTCAGCTCAATGCCGGGGCAAGCCACACGCTTGCGGGAGCTAAGCTCGCCACCGTTCACAACAATGGTGTGAATCTCACAGCCCTCGATAGCAGTAACCTTGAGGGATAAGAGGCCATCAGCCAGCAAAATGCTGCTGCCCACAGCTAGCTCCTCAGGCAGGCCTGCGTAATTCACATGCGCCTTGTGCTCGTCACCTAAATAATCCGCTGTAGTTAGAGTAAACTCATCACCCTCGCTCAGCTGCACCTTATTATCCTTGAACATGCCCAAGCGCATCTCAGGACCCTTGGTATCGGCAATAGTAGCAATAACCTTGCCCGCTCTAGCAGCCGCTTGACGAACTAAGCTAAGCCTCTTGCCATGGTCCTCGTGATTGCCGTGGGAAAAGTTAAAACGCGCTAAGTCCATTCCTGCCTGCATCATCTGGGTAAGAAGTGATACATCATCGGTAGCAGGACCCATCGTACAAATAATTTTCGTTTTTTTCATCAGAACCGAACCCCCTCAGCACTGAAACTTATTCTCGCACAAAACCTCGTAAGCATCCTCGGCCTCGGAAACAGGTACGCAGATTTCAAAAGCCTTGTTATGCTTACCGCCAGAGCTTTTCACCTTCACCAGAAAGCCACTTTCCGTCAGCAGCTGCTGTATGCGTTGAGCCTGTGCTTCAGTTGGAGCGATATATAATACCTTCCACATAGTAAAACTCCTATTGGGAAAATATCCCTATTTTTATATTCCAAACAATTACTCGAGGAACAACTCTAGAGGCATCCTAAGAATAGAACGCCTCTAGTGAATGTACGCATATTAGTTTTGCTTATCCTTTATAAGCTTTAATCTTTTCAATAAGCTTGGGCAGAATTACGTTAACATCACCCACGATGCCATAATGAGCCACGCTGAAAATCGGTGCAGTAGCATCCTTGTTAATGGCAATGATAATGTCGGATTCCTTCATGCCAGAAATATGCTGTACAGCACCGCTGATGCCGCAGGCGAAATAAATATGCGGGGTTACGGTCTTACCGGATTGGCCAACCTGTTGGGAATGCGCCATCCAGCCAGCATCGATAACTGCACGAGAGCCTGCCACAGCGCCCTTTTCAAAGAGGCCTGCCAGCTCAGCCAGCTTATCAAAGTTTTCTTGGGTGCCCATTCCACGGCCGCCAGCGGCGATAACCTCGGCATCCTCCAGCTTAATGGAGTTGCTGCCGGCATTAGGAACTTTCTTTAAGATTTCTACTTTATTTTCTACTCTATCCATCGGGGTGAAGGCAATTACCTCACCGGTGCGGCTTGCATCGGGCTCCAAAGCCTTGAAAACCTTGGGACGAACGGTACCCATTTGCGGACGATGCTCGTCGCAAACGATGGTTGCATAAATGTTGCCGCCCAAAGCAGGACGAGTCCAAGCAACAAGCTTATCATCAGTAATATCAACTGCAGTACAGTCAGCGCACAGGCCGGTGTGCAAACGAGCAGCAATGCGCGGAGCCAAATCGCGACCATCAATGGTAGCGGGCAGCATCAATGCGGAGGGCTTATAAGCCTCTACCAATTGGCAAACTGCCTCAGTATATAATTCTGTGTGGTAATCGGTGTATTGGGCGCCATCAATTACATAAACCTTGTCAGCACCTGCTGCAATCATTTTAGCGGGCAGCTCAGCCACGTCCTTGCCGATAATAACAGCGCAGCAGTGGTCGCCGGCTTTTTTAGCCAAGCCATTGGCAGCGCCAATGAGCTCATAGC
>USBV01000160.1 GCA_900553055.1 uncultured Phascolarctobacterium sp. | reverse complement strand
CTGGCGGTCTATCTCTTGTTTTCGGTTGCTTGCTTCCTTACCGTACATGAGCATTTGGCTAAGACATGCAGTGCAATTGCTCAAAGCACAGCCATGTGAATGCATATCAAATATTGCTTTAAGATTATTCTTGTTATTTTGCATATAAAACGTCTTCTAAGACAAAAAGACACCGATTCAGTATATAAATATTATATCAAAATAAAAGTATAGATGCAAATAAAAAGCACTCAAAAAGCTGTAGCTTGTTACAGGTTTTTGAGTGCGGTAATTACTGTCCGGTGATGTGGATGAGTACGATTTCGGGTGCTGCTTCGGTGCGCACGGGTGGTCCCCAAAAGCCATAGCCAGCACTAGTAATGGCTGTGAGCTTGCCAAACTCCTTGCGTCCATAGTCCAATTGGTACATACGCTTGGTTATTTGGCGGTTGGGAAAGAGCTGGCCGGTGTGGGTGTGTCCGGATAGGTATAAATCATAGCCTAAATGAGCTGCTCCGCCCATTCTGCGCGGCTGATGGTCAATGAGCACGCTGAAATATTTGTTGTTTTCCCAAGCCAAGGTTTGGATGGCCTTCGGACCCTTGCCCTTGCTAAAGCGAAAATCGTTGAGCCCTGTGATTTTGAGCCTGCCGTCGATAACAGTGCTGGCATCGCGCAGCACCTTGATGCCGTTTTCCTCAACCAGAGCTTGCCAGCGCAGGTGGTCATCGATATATTCATGATTGCCAAAGGCTAAATATACTCCCTTGGGAGCATTAAAATGGGCCAACGCTTCCAGCGAGTTTTCTTCCTGAACGTAGGCGATTTTTTCGTCTATTAAATCGCCTGCGATGAGCACGGCGTCAGGCTCGAGCTGGTTAACGCGCTGCACCAGCTTTTCGGCATAGCTACGGCCTAAAATGCGCCCCAAATGGACGTCGCTAATTAAAGCAAGGCGATAGCTGGTGCCTGCTGGCAGCTTGCTCGTCATGATGTGCTCTATACGTACCACGGGGGAAAAGGCGCGCAGGCTGCCAAAGGCGACTGTAAGGCAGCTTGCTACCAGCGTTACCATGGCAATTTTATCCAAGGGCAGTGTAAAGGGTAGCCGCTTGCCGATGAGCCACAGCGCAAGATGCACAAGTGCAAAGAGCAAAGTGTAGTAGCCAAAGGCTACCCAAAGTCCCTCGGCCCAGGCTGAAAGCTTTACTAAAAAATGGGGGAGACTGGGCGATAGCGCTCTGCTGACAATCGCATTCAATGTAAGGAGCAGATAGGCCAGCGCAAACCAGGTGCTGCGCCCACAGGGTAAATTTTGACGATAATATAGATAACCGATGCTGCTGAGCAGCAAATCGACGGTGCCGATAAAAAAGATAATGCGCATAAAAAATCTCCTTCAAGTAATATGTATATTATATAGCCTAGAGTCCGCTTCAAGTCAAGAGTTTTATTTCACGCCCAAGTCATTTATTAGTTAAAATTTTGCAAACTTTAATCAAATGTGGTATGAAAGAATAGTAAATTGCTGTGTTAATTTTGCGAATTTAAGCCAAATGTAGCTCAGCTAGTTGACAGAGGAAAAAGAGAGTGATATAATAAAAAAATTTTGACAATTTTTCATAAGGGTGGTACAATGTATGCATGAGGTTTATTTTTAAGGATGTGAAAGGGAAATATTACTTAGGAGGGTGAAAAATGTTTGCTGCAGGAGACCGTGTAGTTTATCCGCTGCATGGCGGTGCCATAGTAAAGGAAGTGCAAGAGCGTGAGCAAAATGGGGAAAAGGTGGAATATTATATTCTGCAAATGCTTTTTGAAAGCATGACGGTGGCCTTGCCCGTGCTTAATGCTGAAAAACTGGGCTTGCGTACTATTGGTGATGAAGGCACCTTGGCAATCATTGAAAACGTGCTCCACGAGAACCCTGATGTGCAGGCGGTAAAAAGTATTTCCTGGAATCGTCGTTTTCAGCTGTATATGGATAAAATAAAAAGTGGCAGTGTGGTAGAGGTAGCAAAGATTTTTAAGCTGCTCACCCTGCTGGAGCGCAATAAAAAAATCTCCGTGGGCGAGCGTCGCCTTTTGCATAATACTAAGCAAATATTGCAAAGTGAGGTTATGCTGATTCGCGATATTGATGCCCAAAAAGCCAGCAATTGGCTGGATGAATGCTGTCAATAAAAAGTAAATTTGAGGACTGTCCTTAATTTAGGGGCAGTCCTTTTTGTTTCTCTATAATTTACAAAGAATACAAAAAATATCGGCGATAAATTCTTGTTTTTTCGCATCTTTAGCAGTATTATATAATAGATATACTAGTAAGCAGAAGCTAGTTATCTAATTTTAGAGGAAAGGAGGAATTGCGATGCTGAGAAGAATAATTAGCCTTTCTATTTCGCTGATAATTATTGTTACTGGACTCATACTCACTGACATCTTTTTACCGTATATGTCGGAATACCTAGGCTATGATCTGCACGGCAATGGTATTTTTGGTATTACCTTTGCCAATATTATTTTTGCACTGCCCGGCCTTTTTGTTTTTTCCTGGCTGGCGCTGGTGCTCGCGCCCTTTATTACCAATAGCCTTTTTAATTACGCAGAGCTATTAACTACATCCCTGTCCAAAATACCCACCAGTGATATTTTGGTCATGATTTTTGGTATTGGTATCGGCCTCATTTTGGCCAATTTGATTGGTGGACCTTTTTCCAGATTGCCGATTGTGGGACCTTATATTCCTATTGTTTTGAGCTTAGTGCTGAGCATTGTAGGTGCCAAGCTGGCGCTGCGCAAGCATAATGATATTGTGGGCTTTTTCAATCGCATCCCTAATCGTAAGGCGATTAAGCCCGAGGAAAAGCAGCCCGATGCCATTACAGGGCCGTTAAATGACCGCTTTTATAGCAGCAACAAGCTTTTGGATACCAGCGTGATTATCGATGGACGCATTATGGATATTATGGCGGCTGGGTTTTTAGAGGGCCAGCTGGTGGTACCAAATTTCGTGCTCGAGGAGCTGCAGAAGCTGTCGGATTCGGCGGATAATTTGAAGCGTGCTAAAGGCAGGCGCGGTCTTGATTTGGTGCAGGATTTACGCATTAGCTACAAGGACCAGGTTGTGGTCGTGGATAATGATTATGATGATATCAGCGAGGTGGATGCTAAGCTGGTGCGCCTAGCCAAGCAGGCCGGGGCGGCTATCATCACCAATGATTATAATTTGAACAAGGTAGCCGGGATTCAGGGCGTGAAGGTGCTAAATATTAACGAGTTGGCCAATGCCATCAAGCCCGTGGTTATTGCCGGGGAAGAGATGCATGTGTACCTAGTGAAGGAAGGCAAGGAGGCCAATCAGGCCATTGCTTATCTTGATGATGGCACAATGATTGTGGTAGAAAATGGTCGCCATAGTATTGGCAGCAGCATTCCGGTAGTAGTAACCTCCGTGCTGCAAACAGCGGCAGGACGCATGATTTTTGCCAAAGCGGTGCGCTACTAATTTTAGGTAAATTTTATAGTAAAGTTTTGCAGACTGGGGTAGAAGGTAGCTCCAGTCTGTACTTAAATAAGGGCGATTTTTAGGGAGAAGCTTATGGAAAAGGTAGTAGCAATTGTGCCTGCAGCAGGTGCTGGTAAGCGCCTGGGGCTGGGAATTAATAAAGCCTTCGCAATCCTACGGGGAGCACCGCTCATCGTGCATTGCCTTGCCATGCTGGCTCGGACCGAGCTGGTTAGCGAAGCCATCGTAGTGCTGGCCCCGGCAGAGGTGGACGAGGGGCGCACGCTGCTTGCGGGCTATCAGGCGGAGTATTTTGCGGCGCTGCCCATCAAGGTAGTCGCCGGGGGCAAGGAGCGTCAGGACAGCGTAGCCAA
>USBV01000159.1 GCA_900553055.1 uncultured Phascolarctobacterium sp. | reverse complement strand
CAACTTCCTTAAAGCCACCCAGCTCGGTGGGGCTGGAGTCCATAACCTCCACCTTCCAGCCACGGGTTTCGGCGTAGCGCAGGTACATTCTAAAAAGTACGCCGGCAAAGAGAGCGGCCTCTTCACCACCAGCGCCGCCGCGAATTTCCACGATAACGTTCTTGTCATCATTGGGGTCGGAGGGCAGCAAAAGAATGGTCAAGCGCTGCTCGTATTCTTCGATTTGGGGCTTCAGCTCCTTGAGCTCCTCCTTGGCCATTTCCACGAGCTCTTCGTCCTCGTTGGCACGCATAATTTCTTCTGCCTCGTCGCGTGCTGCGCACATGTCGCGGTATTCGCGATAGGCAGTCACCACGGGCTCCAGCTTGGCGTGGGCCTTGGTGGCCTTTTGCCAATTAGCTTGGTCGGCGATTACGTCCGGGTCGCTAATTTTCGCTTCTAAATCTAAATATCTATCCTCTATTGCTTGCAGTTTGTCGAGCATAAGGTTCTCCTTGTTTCATATTATGGCTCCCTTTCCTAAAGGGAGCTGTCAGCGCAGCTGACTGAGGAATTCCTCCACCGCTATGCGGTCCCCCTCCCTTTACAAAGGGAGGCTCTAGCTTTCACTTTTTACTTCTTCCTTTTTAGCAGTACATCTAACACAGCGATTTTCATGGCTGCTCGCTAGTACTCTCTTCCTCTGGTAAGACTGCCTTTAGCGACGCAATCGCCACCTCAATCTGGCTATCATCCGGCTGACGAGTGGTGAGCTTTTGCAAAAGCAGCCCCGGCATTATGCAGGCGTGCACCAGACTATTTTCCGCATGAGCACCGGCGAAACGAATCAGCTCATAGCTTACACCCGCAATAACGGGCATCAGCACAATGCGCGAAGCAATACGCTCCAGCAAACTGGGCCAGCCTAAAAAGGTAAAGATAAACATGCTAATCAGCATGACGATCATCAAAAAGTTGGTGCCACAGCGCGGATGCAGCGTGCTAAAGGGGCGCACGTTTTCCACCTTCAGTGGCAGCCCTGCCTCATAGGTATAAATAGTTTTATGCTCCGCCCCATGATATTGGAACACGCGCTGAATATCCTCCATCGAGGAAATAGCAGCGATATAGCACAAAAAGATTACCATGCGCAGCACGCCCTCGGCAAGGTTTAGCAGCATGGGGTCATCGGTCAGAGTATGCATAAAGCGCATGGACCAGGTGGGCACTACGATGAAAAGGCCAATAGCCAGCGCCACGGAGGTTAAAATGGTCATGGCCATTTCTTTATCAGATAGCTGTTCGTCCTCGTCACCACTTACTTGAGCAGAGTAGGCCAGGGCCTTCATGCCGTCGTGCAAGGATTCAAACAACGCAATAACGCCGCGAAGCAGCGGTTTTTTCAAAATTGGGTATTTGTCGCGGATGCTGCTGACGGGCTTTACATCTACTTCGATTTCCCCGTCGGGCTTGCGCACAGCTACGGCTACCTTGTCCGCGCCGCGCATCATTACACCTTCGATTACAGCTTGTCCGCCTACGTTTGGTTTCTTACAGGTCATTTTAATCCTCCAAATCATGTATATGATATCATCTACTTCGTCACGGCTCCTCAACGTACCTCTAGTACGCCTGCGTCGCCGTTCCTCGTATCTAATACCATCTCCACGATTTTGATATGCCATAGTTCGTAAACTTACTAATTCAATCTGAAGTTAAAATAAATACAGCAGAGCAATCCAGTCACTGCTCTGCTGTAGATATAGAGATTATTGTTCTTTGTTATAGCGCTTATTGAATTTTTCAATACGGCCGCGAGCAGCAACGTTACGTTGTTGACCAGTGAAGAATGGATGGCATTTAGAGCAAACATCCACGCGAATCTCTTTCTTAGTGCTACCAGTTACGAAGCTTGCACCACATGCGCAGGTAGCAGTAACTTCACCGTATTTCGGATGAATCTTTTCTTTCATTCTTTACACCTCACTTTACTTTAGAACAGATTAGTTTCATCGTTAAGATATTAACACTAGCATATTGTAACACATAGTCGGGTGTAAAGCAAGCTATTTTTTGTGAAGTTTTTGGGAGTTGGGAAACATGTCCACCACAGATATCACACCCAGCTTTCTATGCACAAACAAGTTTTTCTTGCTTAATTTTGCTTTCTGTAGTACAATATCTATAGAAAAGGTGCCACCGATAGACGGTTGCCCTCTAAAAAATAGTTGCTAAAAAATAGCCGCTCGTTTTGCTAGGACGGGGCGGTTATTTTTTTGCACTTTTACCTACGAGATACTCTACTTTTAACCATCACAGGCAGCATTATTGCGTACAAATTTTTATTGAAGAAAAGAAATTTTTGTGATATAATTCTTATGACAACCGTGTTGCAGGGTGGTGTTGCCTTCATTCCCTATGAATGGAGGTGATGTCTATGGAAAGATACTCCTTTCAAGATCTTATGATCTTTGGACTATTTATCATAGCATTACTTACGTTCATCGTAACCTTGAACGACAAAAAGTAATTCGAGCATAGAAAAACCACCCCTATATACTTTGGCAGGTATCCGGGTGGCTTTCTACACCTAATATTCTGGCAACCCACCTTGTGGGCGGTTGTCCTTTTTCATTTTTAGTATACCACTATTCACACTTTTGTGCAACAACAAAAACCTTCTCCAACGTTACTCTAAAGCATGTTACTAAACATAAAAAAGGTCCACTGAATCGACTCTTAATTAATTTACTGCACATAAAACGACCACTTTAGTAACTCTTAATTAATATACTGAACACAAAAACAGGGCCACCGAAGTGACCCTGTTGATTTTTGTTCCGATATGGAATTTTTCTAGAACCTGAATTAGAATGCGAAGAACATTTCGGTGAAGATGGATTGATCATCTTTGCCGCTGTTATCCTTAGCTTCGGTATCGTAGTAGTTAACAGCCAAGGTGATGTTCTTAGCCAGTGCATAATCAGCACCTACGTTCCAGCCTTTGTAACCACCATTAGATTTGAATTGGGTTGCATCATAGGTAGGAGCCAAGAATGCATTTACCGGTTGGTCATAGTAAGTTACATGCAGGCCATAGGAACCCGGAGTAGCAGCGTCAGCGCCTTTGTAAGCCAAAGTAGCTACCCAACCATCTTTAGATACTTCTTCATTGATTTTTTTGTTGCCCCACATATATTCATATGCCAGGTTCAAGTCTTTAGCAACATCAAAGCTTACACCCAAGTTGTAAATTTCTTTATCAGTTGCCCAATCTTCTGCCTTGCCATCATCATCCCATGCAGTTGCAACGCTCTCGCCTTTGAAATAGTAAGCATATGCATCAACTACACCAATCTTAGCTTCTGCACCTGCAACATAAATACGATCAGCAGATTTTTCAGTCAAGGTAGTGCCATCATCAGCACCTTTCAAAGCCATACCAACAACTTTAACTTTGTCGCCATAGGAAACTTTAATACCATCTACATAAGAATCCAAAACGGAAGCAGTTGCAGTGCATTCATCCCAACGACCAGCTTGAACAGCCAAACCACCAACACGACCATTTACATAAGCACGGTTCAGATCCAAGCCATCATCACCTTTGTTACCATGCGCATCAGCGTCCTCAGTGATGGTTTGGGTGTTTTGCAGCATTGCAGTATAGGTCCAGTCTTCATTTACTTGACCAGAAACCCACAGACGAGAACGTAAATCTGCTACGTCTGCACCATTTTCATGAGATTGATAACGAGCACGGAATTGGCCGGTAATCTTTACATTGTCAGCCTTCTTTTCCAAGTTAGCAACGCGAACGCCCAGATTATCCAGCTCGTCAGCAAATTCAGCAGCCAGTTTGTCAACGTTAGCGCCTTTAGCCATAGCTTTTGCTACGATT
>USBV01000158.1 GCA_900553055.1 uncultured Phascolarctobacterium sp. | reverse complement strand
TCCGTAAGGGCGGGGGTTTTTGTTTCTTTTGCAACAATTTTTAAAACTGTGCATTATCCTCTTGCATAAAATGGATGCTTATAGTATTCTATAAGAGTATAAGAAGGAGGACTGTGAGATGGCAGATATGTTAGAGAGCTTAGCCGGTAATAAAATGCTGATGCTAAAACAAGAGATTGCTGCTTTGCGTGAGCGTCTGGCTGAGGTACAGGATGAGGACGCAAAAAAGGCTATTCGTCGTGAGCTGATGGATAAGGAAACCTATTATAATATTCTTGCAGACCGCCAGCGCATGAATCATTAAGCCGGAAAAATACCGGCTTTTTCTTTGTAGTCGCTATTGAAAAGATGGGGCTGCAGGTGATAAAATATTGCTACTATAAGTGTTATGTGTGGTTTTTCTTTGCACATACAGGAGGATTATTTTGGAAAAGCTAGTTGTTAAAGGCGGTACACGTCTTGTGGGTACGGTCAAGACCAGTGGTGCGAAAAACGCTGTATTACCCATTATTGCCGCTTCTATTTTGGGCACAACCCCGAGTGTTTTGGACGAGGTGCCCATGTTGGAGGACGTGCATACTATTAGTGAAGTTTTGAAATGCTTGGGCCTTAAGGTAGAAAACCCTGAGCCCAACGTTTTGCATATAGATAGTACGGAAATTACTGCATATGAGGCTCCCTATGAGCTGGTGCGCACCATGCGCGCATCCTTCCTAGTAATGGGCCCCTTGCTTGCTCGTGTAGGCAAGGCGCGTATTTCCATGCCCGGCGGCTGCGCTATTGGCGCGCGTCCCATTGATATTCATCTCAAAGCATTTGAAGCCTTGGGTGTGAAGATTGAGCAGGGCCATGGCTATATCGATGCTACTGCTCCTAATGGACTAAAGGGCACCAATATTTATTTTGATTTCCCTAGCGTGGGCGCAACCGAAAACGTACTCATGGCTGCGTCTTTAGCCGAAGGCGTTACCATTGTAGAAAATGCTGCCGAGGAACCGGAAATTGTTGATTTGGCTAACTATTTGAATAAAATGGGTGCCAAAATTCGCGGTGCAGGCACCGATACCATCCGCATTGAGGGTGTGAAGGAGCTGCACGGTGCTGATTATACCATTATTCCCGACCGCATTGAAGCGGGAACCTATATGATTGCTGCAGCTATGACTGGTGGCGATGTAATTATTGAAAATGTACTGCCCGAGCACCAAAAGCCGCTGATTGCGAAGCTGCGTGAGGCAGGCGCTTTCGTGGAAGAGGATATTGATAAGGTGCGCGTGGTGGGCAAGCTGCCGCTCAAGCCCGTAGCCATTAAAACCTTGCCTTATCCTGGTTTCCCAACCGATATGCAGGCGCAGATGATGGCGATGATGGTGATTGCCGAAGGGCGCAGCAAGGTTACAGAGACTGTTTTTGAAAATCGCTTTATGCATGTGGTAGAGCTCAATCGTATGGGTGCTAATATCACTACCGAGGGCCGCAGCGCTGTAGTCGAAGGCCCCAGCCAGCTGACGGGCTGCGATGTGCGTGCAACTGATTTGCGTGCCGGTGCGGCGATGATTTTGGCAGGACTTGTGGCTGAGGGTGTGACTCGCATTGGCGATATTTATCATATAGATAGAGGCTACGAAAATATTGTGGATAAGCTGCAAAAGCTGGGCGCTTGTATTGAGCGTGTGAATGTGGACTAGGCTAAGTAAGCTAGAACAGGAGTAAGAAGATGTTTAAGAGTATGGATATAGGTATAGATTTAGGCACAGCCAATATCCTTGTATATGTTAAGGGTAAGGGAGTTGTGCTGAAGGAGCCCAGTGTTGTGGCTATCGACAAGGTGCGCAATAAGGTTTTGGCTGTGGGCGAGGCTGCTCGCGAAATGCTGGGCCGTTCTCCGGGAACTATTGTGGCTATTCGTCCCTTGAAGGAGGGTGTAATTGCTAATTATACTGTAACCCAAAAGCTGCTGAGCTATGTAATTGAAAAGGTAGCTGGCAAGAGCTTATTCTTTAAGCCCCGTGTTATGACCTGTGTGCCCATCGGCATTACCTCTGTGGAAAAGCGTGCGGTAATGGAGGCTACTACCCAGGGTGGTGCTTCTAAAACTTATTTAATCGAGGAGCCCTTGGCCGCTGCCTTGGGTGCTGGTATTGATATTTCTGTGCCCCGTGGCAACATGGTTGTGGATATTGGTGGCGGTACCACCGATATTGCAGTGCTGAGCCTGGGCGGCATCGTGGTGGATTCTTCTATTCGTATTGGTGGCGACCATTTTGACGAGGCTATTGTCCGCCATGTGAAGAAGGAGCACAATGTGCTCATTGGTGAGCGTACTGCCGAAGAGATTAAGATGTCAGTGGCAACCGTATCTAAATATGGACGTAATGAGTCCATCACTGTGCGCGGTCGTGATATGGTGACCGGCCTGCCCACTACCTTTACTGTGGATAGTGCCGAATGCCGCGAGGCCTTGGAGGATTCCGTCGCTTCTTTAATCGCCACAGTGCGTAGCGTTTTAGAAAAATGCCCGCCGGAGCTGGCTGCAGATATTGTGGATAATGGTATTTACATGACCGGTGGCGGCGCTCTGTTGGATGGCTTGGCTGAGGTTATGCAAAAGGAAACCGGTATTACTACTCACATCGCGGAAAATCCGCTGGAGTGCGTAGCTTTGGGTACTGGTAAAGCGTTGCAGAATTTGGATAAGCTGCATCCGGGGACTGTGTATACAGTGTCTAACCTAGATATTTAAAATATAAGACTGACGATAAGGTACCATATACTTCGTTAGGGCTCCTAGACGTACCTCCAGTACGCCGTCGCACCCACAGGGTACAGCGCGACCAACATTTGTTCACTGCGCTGCGCTTGTGACCAAATGGGTCGTGGCTTGTCGCCCTGCCTCGTCTCTGTTACCTTCTCGCCAGTCTTTTGAATTTTTTATTTGTAAGGTGTTCTAGATGAAATATCAAAGATTATTTTCAGTTTTGATATTATTTATATCTATATGCTTTGCTGCCCTAGCCAGTGCAGCGCCCATTACGAGCCTGCGCACCAGCGTGAGCCCTGCCAGAGTACGCATTGTACTCGATAGCAAGGAGCCCATTGCTTATAAGGTTGATAAGGATAAGCTGCACCTTGAGGTCGACTTGCCTAATAGCAGCGCAGTTAAGCAGCAGGCCAAGCTTAAGGATGTAGCTATAAAATCTGTGCGCCTTTTACCTGACGGCAAAGCTGGCTCCAAGCTCCTTATTGAGCTTAACAAGGAGTGCCAATACAAGGTGTACCAGCTGCCTAATCCCCATCGTCTGGTGGTGGATTTATTTCGCATCAATATTGTGAAACAGAGCAAGCAGCTGGCCAAGGGTGTAACCTATACTTATCTGCAGGACGAAATGAACGGACGCCAAATCCAAGCCTATTTAGTCAGCATGGAGCCAGGTGCTCGCTATCAGCTGCTGCCCTTTAGCGCAGCAGGCGCCTATAACGGACGTGGTCGCGTTTCGCAATTTGCAGCGCAAAACAAGCTCATCGCCGCCATCAATGCGTCCTATTTTGACACCGATGGCTGGGTTATTGGCTGCATCAAGAATCAAGGCCAAATGATGGCTATGGATGAGCAGCCTCGCAGTGGCTATGTGCTCAAAAATGGCAGCCCCGATATTGTGCAGGATATTGGCTATTATGGCACTGTGGATTTGCCGAATGGTCAGCATTTGGTGCTCAAGGGTATGAACCGTGCTCGCATTGCTGATGATTTGGTTTTATACAATAGCTTCTTTGCGCCCTCGACAAAAACTAATCAATGGGGCCGCGAAGTGAAGATTATCAATAACAGGGTGACCGCTGTGTCCACGGCGGGCAATATGGTGATTACGCCGGGCAGCATTG
>USBV01000157.1 GCA_900553055.1 uncultured Phascolarctobacterium sp. | reverse complement strand
TTTTGCCGGTGGGCAGCGGCTCCAGCCTGCCGCGCACCACAATGTGCCCACTACGCTGCTGCGGCAAAGCTAGTCGCACCCTGCCCTTGTACGCCATAACCTGCTGACCATACTGAAGCCTTTCGCATTGCATAATGCAGCTAACATATTCCTGCCGTTCCTTGCTTTGCAAAGCTTCGATGTGGCCACAAAGTACTACCTCCTTGCCAAAGTAAGGCTGCAGCTGCTCTGCCGCGCTCGCTCCCACGCGCAAGCCATTGAGCATTCCTAAAAGCACGAAAAAAACTACCAAAAACGCATTGCGCGACCGCTCGCGCTTGCTCAAGACGGCTGCCACAAGGCTTACTATTAACATTAAAGCCAGCAAAGCTAGGTTCAACGCAGCGCTAAGCCCCGTCTGCAAAGTTAAATACAAGGCTAGGCCAAAGGCCGCCACGCACGGATATAAAGCTTGCATACTTAAAATTTCCACCTCCATTGTTTAGAACATGAAAGCATAAGCAAAGCACGCAAATTATCAGAATTTTTGACTTTACTCAGCACTGTAAAAATTTTACATTACGTTCGTCAATGTTTGTTTAAAAACAGCTATTCCACCGTTACATACGGGCGTAGCTTATTTAATTTAGCCTGCCCGATACCGCGCACCTGCAACAAATCCTCCACCCTGCTAAAGCGCTGCACCCTTCTTAAGGCCAAGATTCTATTAGCCATCGAAGGCCCAATCCCCGGCAAAGCGATAAGCTCCGCCTGTGTAGCTGTATTGAGATTAACCTTGTTGCCTGCAGTGCCAAACTCGCCCCAGCTGCTCTCCGCTCCTGCAGCAGCGCCATTGGCTTTCGCATACTTGCTCGACCTTTGTGACGTCACTTTGGCTGAAACGCCGTTGTTTTTTAGTGTGGGTACATAAACATGGCTCCCATCCCGCAGTTTTTTCGCCAAATTCACCCTCTCTGCCTTAGCGTCCTGCCGTAATCCACCCGCAGCCTCCAAAGCATCCTTTGCCCTAGCGCCCGCAGACAGTGTATAAATTCCCGGCTCACGCACTGCGCCGCTCACATAAACCTGCATCGTCTTCGCCTTTGTCTCCTTCGCTATGCTGCCAGCCTGCTGCGTCAGCACGGGCGCAGGCGCAGCCTGCTTTGCTTCCTTGCCCTGCTGTAGCCAGCTCGTGGCCACACAGCCCAAAAGCAGCACGCCTAAAAACGCTATTTTCTTTTGCTTATTATCCATTAGCAAATCACCTCCGTAAAGCTACTAAAACTGCCAAACCCTAAAAAACAAACAGAGTCCCCGAAAACAACATACGTCATTTTCAGAGACTCTGAAAACTCGCCCAATAGCTTAGACACTTATCAAGCGAACTATATTTAATTATGAGAAAAACCTATGGTAGAACAAAATATTACTAGCTGCTTCGAGCTTATTTTGCTACGATATTTACCAAACGTCCCGGTACGCAAATTACCTTGCGCACGGTTGCGCCGCCGATGTGAGCTTGTACATTGGCATCTGCTAAAGCGATTTGCTCCAGCTCTTCCTTAGTAGCAGCAGCAGGAACGGTCAAGCGACCACGTACCTTGCCATTTACTTGAAGAACGATTTCCACATTGTCAACCTTCATAGCTTCTTCGCTATATTCAGGCCAAGCTTGTTCGTGTACGCTGGTGTTTTCGTCGATAGCACCACGCCACAGCTCTTCTGTGATATGAGGAACGAACGGGCTCAGCATCTTAATCAAAGCAACAATGGCTTCGTAAACAAGGCCTGCATTGGGCTCTTGCTTAGCATCCTTATAAGCATACAAAGCGTTAACCAGCTCCATCATGGTGGAGATAGCAGTGTTGAAGTTGAAGCGAGTTTCGATATCGCTGGTAACCTTTTTAATGCTGCTGTGGAGAATGCGGCGCAGCTCTTTGTCAGCCTCGGTCAGGGCTGCAGTATCATAGCTGGTAACCTTTTGCTCCAGCTGGGGCATAAAGTTAGCCACAATGCGCCAAATACGGTTCAAGAAGCGGAAGGAGCCTTCCACGCCTTGGTCGCTCCACTCCAGCTCTCTTTCAGGCGGAGCAGCAAAGAGGATGAACAGACGCGCGGTGTCAGCGCCGTATTTCTCAAGAATTTCTTCTGGAGAAACAACGTTGCCCAGGGATTTGGACATCTTAGCGCCATCCTTAATAACCATGCCTTGAGTCAGCAGGTTGCTGAAGGGCTCGTCGTAATCAACCAGGCCTGCGTCACGCAGTACCTTCAGGAAGAAGCGGGAATACAAAAGGTGCAAAATCGCATGCTCAATACCGCCAATATATTGATCAACCGGACCCCAATACATGTTGGCATCCTTGTCGAAGGCTTTTTCAGCATTCTTCGGATCGGTATAACGCAGATAGTACCAGGAGGAGCACAGGAAGGTGTCCATGGTATCGGTTTCGCGGGTTGCATCAGCGCCGCATTTCGGGCACTTGCAATGTACAAAGCTTTCGCTGGTTGCCAAGGGAGACTTAGCGCCAGCAGTGAAGCTTACATCCTCGGGCAGGCGTACCGGCAGCTCTTCTTCGGGCACCAGTACTTCGCCGCAGTGCGGGCAATAAATGATGGGAATCGGAGCGCCCCAATAACGTTGACGGCTAATCAGCCAGTCGCGCAGGCGGTAGTTAACGCGGCGTTTACCAAAGCCTTCAGCCTCAGCCTTGTCCATAATGGCAGCCATAGCAGCATGCATTTCCATGCCGGTGAATTCGCCGGAGTTAACCAGCATGCCTTCCTTTTCCTCGTAGGCGCAGGTCATTTCTTCCAGCTTCAGCTCTTTGCCAATCAGGCAAATGGTAACAATTTTATCGATGCCATATTTATCAGCAAACATCCAGTCACGTTGGTCACCAGTGGGCACGCCCATTACAGCGCCAGTACCATAATCATACAGTACATAGTTGGTTACCCAAATTTCTACCTTGCGGCCGGTGTAGGGGTTTACGCAGTCCACGCCAGTGTAAATACCCTCTTTTTCGCTTTCGCTGGAGGTACGCTCGATGTCGCTTTGGTTGCGTACACGCTCACAGAAGGCTTTGATTTCTTCAGCCTTGGGGTTGTTTTCACAAATCTTTTCGATCAGAGGATGCTCAGCAGCCAGTGCCATAAAGGTTACGCCATAAGCGGTATCCGGACGAGTGGTGTACACGGCAACCTTATCGTTCAAAGCGGGGATTTCAAAGGTGAATTCCAAGCCCTCGCTGCGGCCAATCCAGTTGCGTTGCATGGTCTTTACGCGCTCCGGCCAGCCTTCCAGCAGGTCCAGGTCCTTCAACAGCTCATCAGCATAATCAGTGATTTTGAAGAACCATTGGCTCAAATCCTTCTTCACTACATCGTGGTCGCAGCGCCAGCATTTGCCGTCGATAACCTGCTCGTTAGCGAGTACGGTGTTACAGGTGTCGCACCAGTTAACAGCAGATTTTTTCTTCACAGCCAAGCCACGCTTGTAGAACAGCTCAAAGAACCATTGAGTCCATTTATAATAATCTTCCTTGCAGGTAGCAACCTCGCGGTCCCAGTCATAGGACAGACCCAAAGCCTTTTGTTGGCGAGTCATATTAGCGATGTTTTCCAAGGTCCATTTTTTCGGGGGAATGCCGTGCTTGATAGCAGCGTTTTCGGCGGGCATACCAAAGGAGTCCCAGCCCATGGGATGCAGCACATTGAAGCCCTTCATGGTGCGGAAACGAGCCACTACGTCACCAATGGAATAGTTGCGCACATGGCCCATGTGGATGTTGCCCGAGGGGTAGGGGAACATCTCCAGCACATAGTATTTGGGTTTGTCGCTGTGATGGTCGCAGGCAAAGGCATCCTGCTGCTGCCAGCGCTCCTGCCATTTCTGTTCGA
>USBV01000156.1 GCA_900553055.1 uncultured Phascolarctobacterium sp. | reverse complement strand
GCCCGGACATGCGGTTCGGTTGGCACCTGTCAGAGCTTGACAGGTGCTTTTTTTGTTATAGGGGCGATTTTGGAAGGAGGTTTTTTGATGTTAAGTGAAGAAGTAAAAAGCAAGTACAAAAAGTCTATAGCGCAGTTTAGCCTTATGGATGATACTTTTATGGCAGTGGTATTTGGGAATGAGCTACAACTTTCTGAAATGCTATTGCACACAATTATAGGTAATGATAAAATAAGAGTGATTACAAGCACTGGACAATATGCTATTAAGAATTTGCAAGGGCATTCATCCACTTTGGATATATTTTGCCAGGATGAGCTGGGCCGATACTTTAATGTGGAGGTGCAGCGAGCAAGCTCCGGTGCTGTTCCGCAAAGGGCCCGCTATCATTTGGGGATGATAGACAGCAAGCATTTTCCGGCTGGTGTTAAAGACTATAGCCTGCTAAAGGATGCTTATGTAATCTTTATTACCAAGACAGATGTTTTAGGAGGCGGCTTGCTAAAGTACGATATCAAGCGAGTTATAGCTCAGAATGGACAGGACTTTAATGATGGCTCTCATATAATTTATGTTAATGGCGAGAAGCGATATGATGAGACAGCTTTGAGTATGCTGATGCATGACTTTTTCTGTAAGGATGCTAAGGATATCAAAAATGCTGTACTGGCCGATAGGGTTAGACACTTTAAGGAAGAAGAAAGTGGGGTAGAAGAAATGTGTGAGATTATGCAAAAGTTAGCGAATGAGGAAGCTGAAAAGGCAAGATATGAAAACAGTGTTAAGATTGCTGAGAATTTTATATTGGCAGGTGCTAGTATTGATTTAGTGGTTCAAGGAACAGAGCTACCCCGCGAAGAGGTAGAAGCAATTGCCAAACGCTTAGGCAAGTTAATTGCGTAAGTAAAATACCTTTGTAGGCATTCTTAGCTTCGGCGTTGCCTGCTTCGGCCTAGGTTTTGCATTAGGCTCTTTACATAGTAAAAAATAGCCGCCCCCGGCAAGGTTCGGCTATTTTTTAAAAATCGCTTATAACCTGAGGCCAACCGTCTATCGGTAGCACTCTTTCTATGCTTATTTTACAACTATAATGAATATGTTGCAAGAAAAATCGTTTTGGCGATTCTGTATGGACGGGCTCTAAACTTGAGAGTTTTGAATATTATATTGTCAAAGACTTTTCTCTTGCTGGAAAAAACAGATGAGTGTATAATTGAACTGAAAAGGTTGATACAAAATTCTATCAAGGACTATGATAGTTGGAAGTTTTAGGCTATCTATTTGATAGGAGGAGCTTTCTTTTGGAGGATGTTATGGCAGAAAGTAGGCAATGGCAATCTGAGCTTGAGGAATATATCAGACAGGGTGGCAAGCGTTTTGGCCGTTGGCAAATACTGTAAAGCTGAGCTTTCGGAGATAATCTGAAAGCTCTTTTTTGCTTTTTGATAACGAACGTTCTTTTCGGTATATTCACAGGGGTAATTAAAATATACTATATTTGTTGCTGTACAGTAGATAAAGAATTCGCTAAAAATACCACTTTATTTAGCTTGTGGGTACTATCTTGCAAGCTAAAAAAGGATTTTGTGTCTTTATATCGAATAGGAAAGGCAAGAGATTTTTATCGGGAGGCTTTTTAAATGGGCAAATATACATCCTTTTTAGGCAAAAAACTACCTGTGGCAGCGCTTGTGGCGGTTTTGCTAGGCTGTGGCAATATAGCCGATGCTGCCGCGCGTGATAATTTTTACTGGCTGGGGCAAATCAACAAGGCTACAGCTGTTATTAATACCGAGGAGCATTTGCTGACGCCGGAGCAGGGGCAGCGCTTCGCCCGCGGCATCGAGGCAGTGCTGGAGCAGGGCGAAAAGCCCAATGGCGCTAGGCCCAATTTGGTCATCACCTTTGAGCCCTTGCTCATTAAGGCAGCCGGGCCCGAAATCACCAAGCTGCACGCAGGTCGCTCCAGTCAGGACATGCTCACCACCGTGAGCCTGGCCATGCAAAGGGAGCAGCTTTTGGAATTAGCAAGCGAGCTGAACGCCATGCAGCGCAGCTTAGTCGCTTTGGCTGAGAAGAACCAAAGCACTATTTTGCCCAATTATACCAATGGTGTGGCAGCACAGCCTAACAGCTTAGCCCATTATTTATTAGCTTATAATGATGCGTTTTCCAGGGATATGCAGCGTCTGCAGGCCTATTATGGGCGCATTAACCGCTCACCCATGGGCGCCTGCGTCCTAAATGGCACCGGCTGGCCCTTGAATCGTGATAAGATGGCGCAACTTTTGGGCTTTGATGGCATTGCCTATAATACCTATGACGCCGGGCAGGTGTTCCCGCAGGAGGCACCGCTGGAAATGGGTGGCATCGCGAGCAGCATTGCTATTCATATTGGCGGCTTTATCGAAGAGATTATGCAGCAATATGCCCAGCCGCGTCCTTGGATTCTGCTTAAGGAGGGCAACGGCAATACCTATGTATCCAGTGCTATGCCGCAAAAGCGCAATCCTGGCATCCTTAACAGGGCGCGCACCGACTGCTCTACGCTCTTGGGCATGGCCGTGGAGGGCACGTTTAGAGCACATAATATCCCTGCCGGCATGGCGGACGGGCGCTTGCGCGGCACCGATAAGCTCACGAAGCAGACCATCAGCGTGGTGAAGCAGTTCAATCGCATTCTCAATGCCTTGGAGGTGAAGCCGGAGCGCGCTTTGGAGGAGCTCAATCTGGACTGGACCTGCTCGCAGGAGATTGCCGATGTCTTGATGCGCAAATACGAGGTTCCCTTCCGCACGGGGCATCACTTTGCCTCGGAGATTGTGACCTACGCGCGTACTAATAACGTTACCCCTGCCACCTTTACTTATGAGGAAGCATCGAGAATCTATGCCAAACTGGCTGCGGAGGATGGCTCCCTGCCGCAAAGCCTACCCTTAACCCCGGCAGAGTTCCGTTCCTGCCTCGACCCTGTAGCTATCGTGCACAATAGAGCCGTTAAGGGCGGGCCCCAGCCTCAGGAGCTGCAGTTGATGCTGGGCATGGCGCAAAAAACGCTGGCCAAGCAGGAGCAGTGGCAGGCTAAGGCCAAGAGCAGAGTGGATGAGGCGGAAGCAAACTTGAACAAACGCTTTAAGGAGCTGCTGTAAAATAGTTGCATAATAATAAAGAAGGTTACACTTTTGACGGTGTAGCCTTCTTTTTTTACGTTTTTCCCTATGTGCTAGCGGGTGTGGGCATTGGCGCGTTCTTGCATAATTGGGTGCCACAGGAATGGATTCTGGCCGTGCTAGGCGGCAACGTCTTTATCGGCTATTTCTTTAATATGGTTTGGTAAAAAAATAAAACTTCGGCAGAAACAGCATCGCGATGTTGTTTTTGCCGAAGTTTTGCTTTCTTGCTAGTTTATTTTCTGGCAATGTCGCCCACACCATTAAGAATGATGGAGGGCCTATAAGAGAACACATTGATGTTTTCTAAGGTGGAAACGCCGCTCAGCACGAGGGCCGTCATGAGGCCACTTTCCATACCGGCCACGATATCCGTATCCATGCGGTCGCCAATCATCACTGCATCAGCAGAATGCACATTGAGCATTTTTAGGCCGGTGCGCATCATCAGCGGATTGGGCTTTCCGACAAAGTAGGCGGTCTGTCCGGTCGCCATTTCAATCGGTGCGATCATTGCCCGGCACGCCGGAATGATGCCGTCTTCGGCAGGACCCGTGAGGTCGCTGTTCGTGCCGATGAGCTTTGCACCCTTGAGCACCAGCCGCACTGCCTTTAAAATGTTCTCGTAGTTGTAGGAATTGCCCTCGCCGATGATCACGTAGTCGGGGTCGACATCGTTCATCGTGATGCCCTCGTCGTGAAGCGCCATGATCAGCCCTGCGCCGCCGATGACGTATGCGC
>USBV01000155.1 GCA_900553055.1 uncultured Phascolarctobacterium sp. | reverse complement strand
ACAGCGTAAACTGGCTCACAGCCAAAATGCTGCCGCCCACATCCTGCACCGATAAATTCATCTTGCCAGCCTCATCCTCAAAAATGCGCAGGCCGCAGACCTTATCCACAATATAAGCCAAATCCTTTTCGGTATCACCCTCGGCCACGCCCAGCAGCACGAGTAAGCCCTTGTCAATTTGACCTGTGATAGAGCCCTCTACGGTTACACTGGCCCTATCCACCCTTTGCACAACAGCTCTCATTTGCGCTTACCTCCGCCACCGCTGGTAGAGAACACACGCTCCACGGTATACACGCCCTTCATGCGGCGAATACGGTTCATCACATACTCCAGCTGATCAAGGCTGGTGATATCCAGGCCCATATGCGTGGTTGCCATTTTATTCTTATCAGTGTGGCAGCTAAGGGAGAAAATATTCAGCTTGGCCTCACTGGTAACATTCATAATATCGCTCATCATGCCCGGTCTATCCTGAGAAGTAATCATGATGTTTACCTTATAAACATCATCAATGCCCACATCCCAGGATACCTCAATAAGGCGGCTTTGCTCCTCAGGATTATTACTGAGCACATTGGGGCAGTCCGCACGATGGACGGATACACCGCTGCCACGCGTGATATAGCCCACAACCGGGTCGCCGGGAATGGGGTTGCAGCAGCGTGCCAGCTTAACCATGATGCCATCCTCACCCTTCACGAGAATGCCATGGCTAGCTTTGGCCTTGGATTTACGCGGCTTCAGCTCCGCCAAAACCTGCGCCAAATCCTTCGTCGTTTCTAGCTTCTGCTCCTTTTTATACAGCTCCACCAGCTTGCTCATGACGGTGTTCAGCGTTACGCCGCCATAGCCCAGCGTTGCCAATAGGTTCTCATCCGTATCAATACGCAGCTTATTGCCCACAACCTTCAGCTTTTCGGGCGTTGCGAGCACCTTCACCTCGTAGCCAAGGCGCTTCACCTCGCGCTCCAGCATTTCGCGACCTTTAAGAATGTTCTCCTCACGGCGCTCCTTCTTAAACCAGTTTTTAATCTTGTTACGGGTGTCACTAGAGCCAACGATGTTAATCCAATCGCGACTGGGGCCGTTGGATTGCTTGGAGGTGATGACCTCCACAATATCGCCGTTTTTGAGCTGGTAATCCAAGGGCACAATGCGGCCATTAACCTTGGCGCCAACGCAACGATTACCAACGTCGGTGTGAATGCGGTACGCAAAGTCAATGGGTACACTGCCCACGGGCAAGTCGATAACGTCGCCACGCGGCGTAAAGACAAAGACCTCGTCCGCAAAAATATCCATCTTCACCGTGTTGACGAAATCACGGGAATCGTTCATATCATTGTGCCACTCTAAGAGCTGACGCAACCAGCTCAGCTTGGCATCAAAGCTTTTATCCGTGCCGCTGGCAGGCTTGCTGCCACCGCTTTCCTTATAGCGCCAATGCGCAGCGATACCATATTCGCTGATGCGGTGCATCTCAAAGGTACGGATTTGAATTTCCAGCGGCTGACCGCCGGCACTCAAAACCGTGGTGTGCAGAGATTGGTACATATTGGACTTGGGCACAGCCACATAGTCCTTAAAGCGACCGGGAATGGGGCGCCACATGCTGTGCACAATGCCCAGCGTACCATAGCAGTCCTTAACTGTATCGACCAAAACACGAATAGCCAGCAAGTCATATATCTCACTCAGCTGCTTGTGGTCACGCAGCATCTTTTTATGAATACTATAAAAGTTTTTGGGGCGGCCCTGGATTTCACAGCGAATGCCCGCCTTCTCCACTGCATCCTTCAGCGTGGCCATAGCATCATTAATCATGGCCTCGCGCTCGCGGCGCTTAGTCTTAACCTGCTCCATCAAATCATAGTAAACATCCGGCTCCATATAGCGGAAGGCCAAATCCTCTAATTCCCATTTGATGGCATAAATGCCCAAGCGATGCGCCAGCGGAGCATAAATTTCCAGCGTTTCGCTGGAAATAGATTGCTGCTTATGCACGGGCATAAACTTCATCGTGCGCATATTATGCAATCTATCGGCCAGCTTAATCAAAACCACGCGAATATCGCGCGCCATCGCCAGGAACATCTTGCGATAGTTTTCAATTTGTCTATCTTCCTTGGAAATATACTCAATTTTACCCAGCTTCGTCACGCCATCAACAAGGTTAGCCACAACTACGCCAAAGCGCTCCTTGATATCATCCAAGGTATAATCGGTATCTTCAACAACATCGTGGAGAAAGGCTGCCGCCAAGGTTTTATCGTCCATCTGCAGGCTGGCCAAAATGCCCACCACGCCAATCGGGTGAATAATATAGGGCTCACCGGATTTGCGCACCTGAGTTTTGTGTGCTTCAAAGGCCAATTCATACGCCTTGCGCACAAAGCTTACCTGCTCCGGAGCTAAATATGCTTCTATTTTGACGAAAAGCTCGTCCACATTACTAATATTTTCTGTCGAGGGCATCCTATCCCCACTCCCATCCACAGCGTTAGCCACGCAGTAAATCGTATTGGCTTAAACGCAGATTTTCTTTATAGATATTTTCAAAGGCTTGTCGTTTGTGCTGCAGGGCCACATAAAGGGGCGAATGCTCCAGCTGACAGCGTTTGATGACATTTCTTTTTATTATACCATTATTTAGGCTTACAAAACCAAGCTCCGCCATAATTTTTATGGCATTTTCGCTAAGCTGCGCACTTTTTTCTGCTAAAAGCTGGTCTAAAGCCAGCTCCTGCCTTTGTGCAAGCAGCTCCATCACCAGCTTATAGGCCACAGCCATTTCTTCACGCTGCGGGTAAAGCACGGGCAAACGGGCGCTTAGAGCTGCTTCCTCCTGCTGCTTATAGAGCAAATACAGGCTGTGCACGCCCTGCTCACGCAGCTGCTTTACCAGCTCCACTAAACGCAGCTCCGGAAAATCCAGGAATACTACGGGTGAGCCAGCCTTTTGAGGCGCCATCCCCTGCTCTAGCTCTGCATAAGCATGCAGCTCGATATAGGGCGCCAGCTGGGGCGCCTGCAGCTCCTCCGGCAGGTTGGCTAAGCTATTTACATATACGTGTAAAATATTATGCGTGCGCACCAGGGCTGCCAAAATTTGGTATTTATTGGCTAGATGCGTGCGAAAATCGCCCACATTTAGCTCCTGCCTAACGCTTACCGCATGCAGCTGCACGCTGGTTTCGTCACGCCAAACATTAATTCTCGGTTGGAAGGCTACATCGGCAATCATGCTATCATACATAAAATATAATAGCGAAGCATTGTTCCACATGATGCAGCGATAGGAAAAATCGCCCTTATCCAGCAAAAACTGCAGATGATTTTGCTCCCTGCCCATGGCCTTGGCATTGTGCAAAAGCGCATGACGGAAGGCAAAAACCGGCGGCATATTAGCGCAGCCGCAGGGCTCTAAAAGCTGTAGTTCCTCCAAATCCTGCAGCGTAATTTCGCCCTTATCGCTAATTACGCAATCCACGATTTGATGCGGCTGGTAATCCGCTGGCTGCAGGCTTTGGCGCACATATTCCTTAAAGCGACGCCTAAATTCCTCCACCTTGGCTGCAGGCAGTGTTAAGCCCGCTGCCTGATGGTGGCCGCCAAATTGCGTCAGGATATCGGCTTCAGCGGCAATGGCCTCGTACAAATTCAGCGCCGGAATACTGCGGCAGCTGCCCTTGGCCATATCGCCGGAAATACTTAACAAAATCGTTGGTAAATGATATTTATCTACTAAGCGCGAAGCAACGATACCAATTACACCCTGGTGCCAGCCCTCGCTGGCCAGCACGATAGCTGTATCGATGTGCTCCTCCTGCGCGAGGAGTGCTTCCGCTTCCTCTTGAATTTGACGGCTAATGTCCTGCCGCAGGCTATTTTCGCGATTGAGCTCCGCTGCAATCTCGCTGGCCTT
>USBV01000154.1 GCA_900553055.1 uncultured Phascolarctobacterium sp. | reverse complement strand
CACCCAGAGTGATGCCACAGGCCCGCAAATAGGCCACACGCCCCATCTCGAACCAGCGCAAATAGTTGGCATGATGCACAACGCCCATCATATCGGTTTCTACAAAGCGAACTTTATCACGAATTTTAATCATGTTATATTCCTCTCATACTTAAATCAGTACTATATTATAGCACTTTTATTGTAGCATATAAACAGGTAACTGACAAAAAATAGTGGAAAGCTTTGCATAAATTTCACGCTTATGTTATAATAGCAGAGTGAATTTGCGCCTGTAGCTCAGTGGATAGAGCAGTGGTCTCCGGAACCGCGTGCGGAGGTTCGATTCCTCTCAGGCGCACCATTTTTTTGCTTTTTTAATTTACAGCGTCCTGGTCAACGTGGCCAAGACGCTTTTCTTACATTTCTACTAATTTTAGATAAAGAGCCACTGCTGACTCAATAATAGCATCATTGAACTCATAATCTGCCGTGTGCAAGCCTGCGTGCTGCAAGCCGCAGCCAAGTCCAAAAAAGGTTCCCTGCGTTTTTTGCAGATAATAACCAAAATCCTCGGACCAGCGCATGGGCTCCGCTAGGAAGCCCGTGCTGAGCCCAATTTCCTGCGCAGCCTTTGCAACTTTGTTTACGCACTGCTTATTATTGACCGTTGCCGGAAAGGGTTCAATGAAGCTAATGGTGCACTGCAAGCCCTGCTCCGCTGCCCCCTGTAACGCCATATTTTTAATGCCATCGACCAATGCAGCATATTCCTCAGGTCGCTCGGCCCGCAGCGTCAAGCGCAGCAGCCCCTTTTCCGCAGAAAGGCCATAGGATTTGCTGCCCAAATCCACGCCAATCACCGTGCCCAGAACAATGCCCTGATGTGGCTTTTGCAACAGCTCCTGCAAATTGGTGATGATTTGCGCAATGAGCAGCGCTGGATTCCTGCCCTGCTCCGGATAGGCTGCATGGGACGGAGCGCCCGTGAGGATAATCTCCATGCCAGTTGAGGCGCAGGCAAAGGTGTCGTAAGCCAAAAGAATTTCCTTTTCTGCAAAGCCGGGAAGATTATGCAGACCATAAATCTCCTCAATCTGCTGCTCCGCGAGCAAAGAACTGCAAAGCGCAGCGCCCTGGCCAGTTTCCTCCGCCGGCTGAAAAAGCAAGTACACATCTCGCTCCGTCGCAAGGCCCTCCAAGGCTAAGCCCAAGCCAGCCAAAATAGCGCTGTGCCCATCATGACCACATAAATGCCGTGCACAGCCATCCTGACACAGCACAGCATCAAAATCAGCACGAAAGGCGATGGGAGCTTGGCTGCCCTCGCCCTTATGAATAGCATAAAACCAGCTGCCACAGTCCACTAGCTCAAGGCTTGTGTGCTCGCGCAAAAACTGCATTAGCAGCGCCTTGGTTTTGAGCTCCTGCATTGAGGGCTCTGCAAGCGCGTGCAGCTGCTGGCGTAGCTCCAAGATTAATTCATGTTTATATTTAGATTCTGCTAACATCATCAATACTTCCTTTACTACTTGATTATAGCACTTTTGGCAAATGACGTATATAAAAATATCCTCTAGCAATTTTTCCTTAAAATTTATTCCTGTCAAAATCAAGCATTTTTGCTAAAATATTCGTGTAAAAACACGGGGAATTTTTAGCAAATTTTACACTAAATTACACGAATAGTAAAAAAGCGCCTTGGCCGCATTGACCAAGACGCTTTTTATTTGTTCAATTTAAGAAAAAACACAGCGCTTTGCACACGCCAATTCTTATAGCTACCTCTGCTGCCACAGCGCCTCCTGCATAGCCTGTAAGAGCACCTCTACCTTCAAGGGCTTAGCCACATGCCCATCCATGCCCTCGCTCAACGCCTTCGCCTTATCTTCCTGGAAAGCGTTCGCCGTCATAGCGATAACGGGCACGCTAGCAAGGCGCTTATCCGCAAGCCGTCGAATAGCCCTCGTTGCCTCGTAGCCATTCATCACCGGCATTTGAATATCCATCAAAATTATATCGTAGCGCTTGGCTTGAGCCTTAGCCACAGCCTCACGCCCGTTTTCCGCCGTATCAACAACAAGGCCTGCCTTGCGCAACACAATTTGGGCAATTTCCATATTTAGCTCATTATCCTCAACTATGAGAATCTCCTTGCCCACTAAATCCTGCGCGGATAGCTGCTTCGCTTCACGAGCTGCTTGCAATGCCTCGTCCGGCAAAAGCTTTAGAGTAAAGTACAAGGTACAGGTAGTACCCTTGCCCACCTGACTTTCGCATTCAATGCGTCCCTTGAGCATATCTACTAATCGCTTCACGATGGCCAAGCCCAAGCCCGTGCCCTCGGTACGCGTAACGGTGCTGGTGCGCTCCCTTTCAAAAAGCTGGTACTGCACCTTTTGAAACTCATCGCTCATGCCGATGCCCGTATCGCTCACCTTAATGCAATAAACCGCTGTATCGGCCTGCGTTTCCAGCTGCTCCAGCCTCACGGCCACACCACCACCGGCGTCAGTAAACTTTTGCGCATTAGCAATCAAATTTACACAAATAGCCTGCATGTGCTGGCTATCCGCCTCTACAAAGCGATTTTTTACAGCACACCTAACACTAAAGCTAAGCTTTTTATCCTCCATGGACTGCTTAAAGAGCATTTCAAGCTCGCGCGCAAAATGCTGCAGGTCCACCTTTTCCAGCACCGGCTGCAAGGTGCCGCTTTCGATACGCGAAATATTCAAAACTTCATTGATAAGCTTGAGCAGTAGATTGCCTGCCAAGCTAATTTTGCCCAAGCAGTTCTGAATCTGCCCCATATCCTTGCTATCTCTAGCAATATCTGTAAATCCCAAAATCGCATTCATAGGGGTGCGGATATCATGACTCATGCTAAACAAAAAGCGCGTTTTCGCTTCATTAGCAACATTGGCCTTGGCCAAAGCCGCCTCCAGCTGCTGCTTATGCTTTTGATCATTGAGCCTGCCTGTCGCAAACTGCCAATAGCCAATGGTCAAGAGCAAGCTTATGATTATTGCCAAAACTAAATAAGCATCCTGAACCACAGGAGAAATCCAGCCACCATCAACCTCGATATCCACATACCAAAAATCGTTGGGCATGGGGCAGCTAACCTGAATTGCATCCGCCGAAACTAGATGGTCCGAAGCAGCAATACTACCCTTAGCACCGGTATAAGGGTCGCGATACCAAATGCTATAATGGTAGCCACTTTTATCTAAATATTGCAGATTAACCTCTTTCACAAAGGCTTCCCAATCGATTAAGACCAAAGCAAAGCCCCAAAATTTGTATTCGCCCTTGCTATTATTCATATAGATGGGGTCAAAAAGCAGCGCACCTACGCCAGGCCAGCAATAGTATATTTTCCTGTTGAGCGAGCAATGCCGGCTTCGTAACGTCTTTTTTCAGCAGTCAAAAGATTTAACCCCAGCGCGTGCTCATTGCCCTGCAAGGGATAAACCTTATCGATAGTGCCATCCTTGGCCAGCTCAAGACACTGGATAACGCCATTTTTATCCATAATGGCAGGTGCAAGGCTTGGAAAGGCAGCAAAGGTTGCCTCTTCGCCGTTAAGCAAAAGATAGTTTTTCAAGAAATCGGCTGCACTCAAATATTTTTCTATTTTTGATTCAAAATGCAGGGCTGAGGTTTGGGCAGTGTGCTGCACTAGCTGCTTTTCCTTGGCAATGCGGTCTTCAATAAAATAATTGGCCACATGATAAGTCAGCACAAAGCTGCTAAACAGCACCAGGACCGTCCACATTATGCATTTAGTTAAGGATTTTTATACCATAATTACACCTTCCAGTTAGAAGCTAGCTTCTACTTTAAGATAATGTACAGTAAGTTATTATATATTATATCATAAGATGCTTTAAGAAAATACTCACGCAAGAAAGAAAAACACTCCACCAAAGTGTGTGGTGTGGTCGGCCCTCCAACATTGGTGTGGTGAA
>USBV01000153.1 GCA_900553055.1 uncultured Phascolarctobacterium sp. | reverse complement strand
TACCGACGTCGTAGAAAAGGAAATGTACACCTTTACCGACCGCGGTAATCGCAGCATCACCCTGCGCCCGGAAAACACTGCTTCCGCAGTGCGTGCTTATGTAGAGCACAAGCTGAGCAAGGAAGACTCTTTAGCAACCAAATTTTTCTATATCGGCTCCATGTTCCGCTATGACCGCCCGCAAGCTGGTCGTCTGCGTGAATTCCACCAATTTGGCGTGGAGGCACTGGGCGTGCCCGGTCCCAATGTGGATGCCGAAATTATCCTGCTGGCAGTGCAGGTGCTCAAGGAGCTGGGCCTGAAGGACCTCAAGCTCAAGATTAACTCCGTGGGCTGCCCCAACTGCCGTCCCCAGCATCGTGAAAAGCTGCAGACCTTCTTTAAGCCGCACTTTGACGAGCTCTGCAAGGACTGCCAAGGTCGCTTTGACCGCAATCCCTTGCGTTTATTAGATTGCAAGAATCCGCATTGCCAAGAGCTTGGCGTGGGCGCTCCGAGCTTAGAGGAATGCCTGTGTGATGAGTGCAAGGCACATTTTGAAGGCGTGAAGGAGCTCTTGACCGCAGCCGGTGTGGACTATGAAGTGGACCATAATCTGGTGCGCGGCCTGGACTACTATACCAAGACCGCCTTCGAAATCCAATACGCACCCTTGGGAGCGCAAAGCGCTGTGTGCGGCGGTGGTCGTTACGATGGCCTGGTGCAGGAAATTAGTGGCAGCGAAGCTCGCCCCGGCATTGGCTTTGCCATGGGCATGGAGCGCGTGCTGCTGGCCTTGGATAGCCAGGGGCTCTTGCCTGCATTTGATGAGACCATTGATGCTTACATCGTGTGCCCCAAAAAGGAAAACTTCACCGTGGCCTTCAAAACCGGCATTGAGCTGCGCAGAGCGGGCTTTAAGGTGGAATACGACTTCTTTGGTCGCAGCATGAAGGCCCAAATGAAGCAGGCCAATAAATTCCAGGCTAAGCAAGTGCTTATTTTTGGCGAGGACGAGCTGGCACGCAATGTAGTAACCGTGCGCAACATGGGTACTAGCGAGCAGCAGGAAATCGCTCTTACTGAGATAATCAATTATTTCAATACTTTATAATTTATAAGTAGAGGTGCTAAAATATGATTAATGAAAAACGCAGCCATCATTGTGGTGAGCTGGGCAAAGACCAAGCCGGTGAAAAGGTTATCCTATGCGGTTGGGTTTCTAAGCGTCGTGACCACGGCGGACTGATTTTTATCGATTTGCGCGACCGTAGCGGTATTGTACAAGTAGTTGCTGACCCTGAATCCGCAGGCACCAGCTTCAAAACTGCTGAGGACATCCGTAACGAATTCGTAATCAAGGTTGAGGGCAAGGTGCGCCTGCGCGATGCCGATACCATCAACGAAAATATTGCTACCGGTACCATCGAAGTGCTGGCTAGCGAAATCGAAGTACTGAACAAGGCTAAAACCCCTCCGTTCTATATTAAAGACGACATCGATACCGATGAAAACCTGCGCCTGAAATTCCGTTATCTGGATCTGCGCCGTCCGGAAATGCAACGCAACCTGATTCTGCGTCATAAGGTTGCTAAGCTGATGCGCGACTATTTGGACGAGCATCGTTTCCTGGAAATCGAAACCCCGATGCTGTGCAAATCCACTCCTGAGGGTGCACGCGACTATCTGGTTCCCAGCCGTGTTAACCCCGGTAAATTCTATGCACTGCCGCAATCTCCGCAAATCTTCAAGCAGCTCTTGATGGTTGCTGGCATGGAGCGTTATTTCCAAATCGCTCGCTGCTTCCGCGACGAGGACCTGCGTGCTGACCGTCAACCTGAATTCACCCAGCTGGATATGGAAATGTCCTTCATGGATGTGGATGAGATTCTGGAATTGATGGAAGGCCTCATTTATCACATCTTCAAGGGCGCGCTGGGCAAGGAAATTAAGATTCCCTTCCAACGCTTGACCTGGGATGACGCTATGGACCGTTATGGCAGCGACAAGCCCGACCTGCGCTTTGGTATGGAGCTGGTGAACATGGCTGACGCTGTGAAGGATGCAGACTTCACCGTATTCCGCTCTGTAATTGAAAACGGCGGCCAAGTTAAGGCTATCAATGTTAAGGGCTATGCAAATATTCCTCGCCGTGAGGCTGACCATCTGAAGGATTTTGTTGCTATTTATGGCGCAAAGGGCTTGGCTTATATCCAATACTTGGCAGATGGCACCATTAAATCTCCCATCGCTAAATTCTTTACCAAAGAACAAATGGACGGTATCCTGGCAACTGCTAAGGCTGAGCCCGGCGACTTACTGTTCTTCGTAGCTGATAAACCCTCCGTAGTAGCTGCTGCTTTGGGCGCACTGCGTATTGAAATGGCTAAACGCCTGAACCTGATTGACCCCAACGAGCTGGCCTTCACCTGGGTTGTTGACTTCCCGATGTTCGAGTACGACGAGGAAGAAAAACGCTATGTGGCTATGCACCATCCGTTCACCTCTCCGCGTGACGAAGACCTGCCCCTCTTGGAAACCGACCCCGGCAAGGTATATGCTAAGGCATATGATATGGTTCTGAACGGCACCGAGATCGGTGGCGGCTCCATCCGTATCCATCGCCGTGAAGTGCAAAAGGCTATCTTCAAGGCTATCGGCCTGACTGACGAGGAAGCGCAAGAGAAGTTTGGCTTCATGATGAATGCCTTCGAATATGGTGCTCCTCCTCATGGTGGCCTGGCCTTCGGTTTGGACCGCTTGATCATGATTATGGCTCAACGCGACTCCATCCGCGACGTTATCGCCTTCCCGAAGACTCAAAGCGCATCCGACCTGATGACTCAAGCGCCGAACGATGTTGACGAGAAGCAATTGCGCGAATTACATATTAAGACTTCTCTTCTGATGAAGAAAGAGAAATAATCAAAATAGCTTATAAGGCATCATCTACTTCGTCACGGTTCGTCGACGTACCTATAGTACGACTTCTCACCGTTCCTCGTATCTAATACCTTCTAAGCAATTTTGTAGCTGTAGAAAAAATTCCTCGCTGTGTGATTTTCACATGGCGGGGATTTTTTTACTTGAAAAATAGATGGCTTTTTGGTATGATATGTATGTCGGAAGAAGACGACGAAGGTCAGCGATAAGCTAGCCTGGACTAAGCTTCGTTTAAATAATATTTGAAAAATCCCTGCGATGTTCGTTACGTTGCTCCACAGGTTTTGAGCCAACACTCTAACCTAGGGAGCCTGATACTTCTCCTTTCAAAAACCAGCCTCCTTTGAGTGGACTTTTGCGATTGGAGAGAAGGCACCCACCTGCACATGCAGGTTCAAAACATGGGGCGTTAGGACGGCATTGTGGGGCTTTTCTTTTCTAACTAAAAGTTTATGGAGAGGCTCCCCCTCCGGGGGAGCTGTCAGTTCGCGCAGTAACTAATATAGCAAATATAACTAAATGCGGATGACTGAGAGGGGCTTCGCAAGACTTTATGGATTATAGAGGATGTTTTAATGGAATCTTTATTTGGCAATCTATTTGAACAAGAACAAAGGCAGACGAAGCCGCTGGCGGACCGCATGCGGCCTGAAAAATTGAGCGACTTTGTGGGGCAGGAAAAGGCCGTGGGCAAGGGGAGTCCCCTGCGGCGGATGATTGAGCGTGATATGCTGCAGTCGGTGCTCTTCTACGGGCCGCCGGGCACGGGTAAGACAACGCTGGCGCAAGTCATTGCCCACGTGACAGGCGAGCAGTTCGTCTCCATCAACGCTGTATCCAGTGGCGTACCCGAGCTGCGCAAGCTCATTGCCAAGGCGCAGGAGGAGCAGCGGCGCGGCATGGGGCGTACGATAGTGTTCATCGACGAAATCCATCGCTTCAATAAAGCGCAGCAGGATGTGCTGCTGCCCTATGTAGAAAATGGCACCATCGTGCTCATTGGTGCCACTACAGAAAATCCCTCTTTTGAGGTA
>USBV01000152.1 GCA_900553055.1 uncultured Phascolarctobacterium sp. | reverse complement strand
TTTCACCACACCAATGTTGGAGGGCCGACCACACCACACACTTTGGTGGAGTGTTTAAAAATACAATAGACACATAAAAATAGCCATCCACACTCTAAAAAGTATGGATGGCTTATATTTATATTTTTTACTGCTCCTACAGGCTGGCGTTGCCATACTTAGCATCCAGCCCATCGCTAAACCAGCGACCGTTGAGCACGTTGTGAATGATATAATCCTTGCTCTCCTGGCTAATGGTTTTATCGTTATCCATCTCTGCCAAAATGCCCTCGTAGCTTACGCGGCTATTAACACTGTAAATGCGCGGTTGCACGCGGTTGGCATCAAAAACAAGCTCCGGACGGTAATTGGGATTCCACTTTTGCCAAGTGCTGCCCAAAAGCTCCGTATTGGGATTGCCGGTGCGCATAAAGGCAGCAAGGGAAGCCAAAAAGGCCTTGCTCAGCTCCTTGGCGCCAGCAGTTTTAAAGGCCTCGCTCTTAGCAAAGGGATAGGGCTGGTCGCTCATGAACGGCAGAAAAATACCGTGCAAAGCGCCGTTGCGCGTAGCGTAGGCCTCGCCCACTACCTCATTGCTGTGACCAAAATCGAAGGTGCACACATAAATATCCTCTTTATAATTAGGATATAGCTTCGCCGCAGCCTCCTGACCATTAAACAGGCCATACAGCTTGCTGCCATATTTATTAGCAAAGCGATACTCGCGTGTAGTGGTATCGTCCTTTAACAGTTGCCCAAGGCGGTTCTTAAAATACCCATCCCGACCAGCAAAGGAGCTAAATTCATCACCACAGGCTAACAGCAGCAGTGGCACGCTGTTAAGCTTTTTGCTAGCAAAGCCCTTTTTAGGCAGCAGCTCCCCATCCGCATAAAGATGCGGAAAAGCGCTCATGCGAATCACCGCGCCCGCCATCACCGGCGCCAAGCGCTCTGCCTTCACATTGTGCAAATAATTGCGCACTGCCTTCGCTTCCTTGCCCTTGTCGCTCAAAAGCCATTTTTCCGCGGTGATAAGGTCGCTAGCCTTGCCATCCTCCACTGCCAAGGGAGCTAGCTTCTTCGCCAACACCTTTTGGCTTAGCTCTGGGTCGGCCACAGTCAAGCCACCGCTAAAGGAAATCATCTTGGCAAATTTATCTTTAAAATTGGGTGCAATCAGCATGGACAGCACGTCGCGACCACCTGCGGAAAAACCGGAAACAGTGATATTATCAGGGTCGCCGCCAAAATGTTTAATATTTTTCTTCACCCAATCCAGCGCTGCCGCCTGGTCTAAGAGGCCATAGTTACCGCTTTTTTCCAGCTTATTACCCTGCTGCAGGGCGGGCAAATTATTAAAGCCTAGCACGCCCAAGCGATATTGAACAGATACATACACTGCATTGGTTTCCTTGGCCAGCTTATTACCCTTTAGAAGCTGACTATTGCTGGTTTGGTTATTGCCACCATGAAGAAATACCAAAACCGGCAGCTTCTTTTCCTCGCTGTCGGGGCGCACAATATCCAGCGTCAACACGCCCTCTTCGCCAAAAGCCTTGCCGTTTTTGGACTGCATATTGCTCGGAGCATAGGCAGTGCAATCTAGCACGCCCTTGTGCTTTTTGGCAGGCTCCGGGCCACGCCAACGCAGCTCGCCCTTGGCAGGCGCTGCATAGGGCACGCCCAGCCACTCCACTACCTGATGCTGTGCATCATAGGCGCCATTAATCAGGCCCTGCTCCGTTTTTACTTGCTTAGCAAAGGCAGCCTCGCCCGCCATGCTAAAGCCAGCGCTCAAAAGTAAGGTTACGGCTGCTGCCAAACCACGCTTAGCTATAAAATGCATTCTTTTCGCCTCCAAGTTTTATGCCAGCTTCACTGCATCGTTGTTCAGCATGGGCGCCTTATTGCCCTTTTTGCTCATGCGATACAAATGCAAGCGTTCAATATCGGCCATTTCCACAGGCAAGCCCAGCTGGTACTGCTCATTTAAAGCGTTCAGCAAATCCACAGCCTTCATGCTGCCAGTGGGAGTAATTTTGCAATCAAAGTTAAAGACGGTTGCTTTGCCATCGCAGCTCACATCGATATGGGGAATATAAAACTTAACGTCAATTTCTTTAAAGCCAGCCTTGGTTTTGGGCGCAGCCTTTTTAAAGAGCAGCTCGGTAGCCTCATTAAAGGCCGCCACAGCTTCGCTAATATCCTCGCCATAGGGCAGCGTCACGCGATAGCTCGCCCCTGCAGCCTGGCTCATCAGCGCCGCATGGTGCGTATCCACCGCATCGGCCGCCAAAACGCGAATGCCACGAGGCAGCGCCTTATCCAACGCCTTAGCTGCCAGCTCCACCTCCATGGGCTCGGCCAGCTCAATTTCTACAAACTCGGTGTAGCTAACAACGCCCACGCCCAAAGCGGAAGCCAAGCTAAATTTTAAATGCGGATTAAAGCCCTCGCTATAGGCCGCAGGCAGCTTCGCCCTGCGGATAGCACGACTAATAGTGCGAGAATACTCCAAATGGGAAATAAAGCGAATCTCGGGGTCCTTAGTGATTTGCATGCGCAGCTTCATTAGGCCTCCACCTCCCCTTTATAGTCGATAATGTTCACGCCCAGCTTTTGGCACACGCCGCAGCCGGTGCAGGTGGAGCGACGGCAGTCGTGCGTAAGCTGCTGTGCGTAAGCCTTTTGCCATTCGTTCCACAGGAACTTGCGCGATACGCCGGGGGAAATATGCTCCCACGGGAACACCTCGTGCTCGCCTCTTTGGCGCGCAGCATAAAAGTCCTTATCGAGGCCAGCCTCGGCGAAGGCATCCAGCCAACGCTCGTAATCAAAGCAATCGCTCCAGCCATCAAAACGCGCGCCCTTTTGCCATGCTAAGAGCAGCGCCTTACCCACCTTGCGGTCACCGCGAGCAAATGCGGCTTCAATAATACCGGTCTTGCTATCGTGATAGTTGAGCGTTACATTCTTAATCGTTTTAATCTCGTCCTTCAAGAGGAACTGCTTGCGACGAATGTTTTCTAAATCATCCTGCGCAAACCATTGGAAGGCAGTATAGGGCTTGGGTACGAAGAAGGAGGCACTGCAGGTCACCTTGCAGCCGCGCTTGCCCGTAACCTGATAATATTTATATTGCACCTTGCGCGCCAAATCGGCAATTGCCAGCACATCATCATCATTTTCAAAGGGCAGGCCAATCATAAAGTACAGCTTCACACTGTTCCAGCCTGATTCAAAGGCCGCGCCCACAGCGTTCATCAAATCCTCTTCCGTAACGCCCTTATTGATTACGTCGCGCATCTTTTGGCTGCCTGCTTCGGGGGCGAAGGTGAGGCCGCTCTTGCGCACGGCTTGGATTTCCTTGGCAATCGCTACGCAAAAGCTATCAATGCGCAATGAAGGTAAGCTTACACTCACTCTATCGTCTTTAAATTCGTCAATCATATTGTGCACCATCGGTGCGAGGCAGGAATAATCGGCACTGGAAAGGGAAACAAGGCTAATTTCGTTATAGCCCGTGTTATCCACCAGCTGACGCGCCAAATCCTTTAAAACTTCGGGCTTGCGCTCGCGCACAGGGCGATACACCATGCCCGCATGGCAATAGCCAATGGAGGAGCGATAGGGACATTTCCCGGAAACAGTCGAGAGCGCGATTTTTTACCACAGGCCTACTCCGATTTTATCTATGCGATTATCATCGAAGAAATGGGAGTTGTAGGCGGAGTTGTAGTAATGGCTCTTTATCTGTCCCTACTCATAAGAGCCGGAATGATTGCAAAAAAATGTACCCGGGCTTTTCCTGCATTCCTGATCATGGGCATTGCCATGATGATCGTATTCCAAGCTATAGTCAATATGTCGGTCGCATCGGGACTCATTCCCGTAACCGGTCAGCCTCTTCCTTTGATAAGTCGAGGAGGAACATCGACGATCATTACTTGTGCTTATTTCGGGATCATGCTAAGTATCAGCCGATATGCGACCCAAGACGCTATTAAAGAAGAAAAAGAATTGACAGGAGAAGAAACAGAAATACCGGAAGACATTTCT
>USBV01000151.1 GCA_900553055.1 uncultured Phascolarctobacterium sp. | reverse complement strand
CGCCAGCGCCAGCATGGAGCCCACGCAGCAGCCACCGCACTGGCGGCAGTTTTCCACATTGCGGGTAATCTTGTGCACGCAGGTATCGCGTTGGATACAGTGCGGCGTTAAAATCATAATACGATTAGCAGGCACCTTTACCTTATGCTGCAGCACTAAATTATTGCTCACCTCAATAAAGGACTGCTCTATTTTTTCTCTCGGTATATTAAAGATTCTTCCCAAAACCACGGCAAATGGGAACAGGATGTTGATGGCCTTCCAAGCCCAAAAGAAGAAAAACCGCATTACCGGAATTCCTAACAGGGCCATGACTATTCCCACTACGCCGCTCATCAGGGCGATAACGATAATCACAGAAAAAACGCCGAAGGCAATGGGCAGCGTCCAGTTGATTTGCGCCAAGCCAGGCACAGTGACCTTCCACACCACATAGACCATGATGGCACCGATGAGGGCGCTCACCGAGGTCAGGGCCATGAATATGCGTTTTTTCGGCTTAAATGCATCCTCCATCATGGAAAATACTCCTTACTATCATATGTATGCCTCCCTTTGCCCCCTAAAAGGGATTAGCACGACCAGCACGTTCTAGCTGCACTGCGATTGCGACAGCGTGGGTTTTAGCGTCAAAGGGAGGGAAACCGCTTGCGGTGGAGGAATTTATTGCACTTCACCATCAGCTTGCACGCCTAAAATATCGCCTACCTGCACGCCGCGGCCGTTGATGAAAACCTGCGCGGGCATGCGTTTTTTCGACTCGGGCTGTACCTCGGTAATCTCCAGCACACCGCTGCCACAGGCCACAAAAAAGCTGTGCTTGCTAAGCTCGATAACGGTGCCGGGCGCAGCAGTGGTATTTTTATCAGTCATGCGGCTGCACCAAATCTTTAAGCTTTTGCCATTGGGCAGCTTGGTGAAGGTGCTGGGCGCGGGGTTAAAGCCGCGGATGATGTTGTGCACCTCCTGCGCACTCTTTGTCCAAACGATGCGCTCCATGCTGCGGTCCAAAAGCGTAGCATAGGTTGCTTCATCGTTATTTTGGGGCTCGGCAACTACGGTGCCGGCCTCGATTTTTTCAATTACTGTGAGTAAGAGCTCTGCACCCTTGACCTTAAGCTCGTCGTGCAACTCGCCCATGGTGGTGTTGGCGCCGATGGGCACCACTACCTTATCCAGCATCGCGCCGGTATCCATGCCGATATCCATTTGCATAATGGTGACGCCGGATTCGCTTTCGCCCTTGATGATGGCGTATTGGATGGGGGCTGCGCCGCGATATTTGGGCAGTAGGGAGGCGTGCACGTTGATGCAGCCATATTTAGGCATGGAAAGGATTTCTTGGCTCAGAAATTGGCCAAAGGCAGCTACGACGATGAGGTCGGGCTGCATATCGCGCAGGATTTGCACGAATTCGGGGGTTTTTACTTTTTGGGGCTGATAAACCTCGTAGCCCTTGCTGATGGCATATTCCTTAACAGGAGTCATCAGCATTTTGTTGCCGCGTCCCTTGGGGCGGTCGGGCTGGGTTACTACGCCCACGATTTCATATTTGCCGCACTCGGCCAGAGCCGCAAGGCTGCCCACGGCGAAGTCGGGAGTGCCCATGAATACTATACGCATGTTTTTTACCTCGTTATTTTACTACGTCAGTTGGTTTTTCTTTAGCTTTAGGGCTTAAGCTTTGTGCTTTGTCAATAAAGAGCACGCCATCGAGGTGGTCTAGCTCGTGTTGGATGCAGATGGCCAAGAGGTCGTGCGCTTGCAGCAGCATACGTTGGCCATTGCGGTCAGTGAACTCGCATTCTACATAGCCAGCACGCTGTACCTCGCCCTCGTAGTCGGGCACGGAAAGGCAGCCCTCGGCACTAACAACCTCGCCCTCTTTTTTCACGATGACGGGGTTAATCAGCTCGAACAGGCCTTCGCCCACGTCGATGACTACAATGCGCTTGGAAACGCCGATTTGGGGGGCGGCGAGGCCCACGCCGTCGGATGCATACATGGTATCAGCCATGTCCTTCAGCAAGCGGTGGAGCTTTTTATCTATACGAGTTACGGGCTCGGCTACCTTGCGCAGAACGGGGTCGCCAGCCACTAAAATATTCAAGAGTTTTTTTGCCATGGAACCAACTTCCTCCTTAAAACTTACACATTAACACTTTATTATAACATAAATTCACTAGTTTAAGCAAATTATATAAGTAATAGCCTTTATTTACTGAAGAAATTCACAATAAACAAGCATCATTCTCGCGTGATTTTCTTATATAGATGTTATCGCTCAAAGGTATACCTGAGAAGTGCTCCGGTCTGCGAATGCTTGATACAATGTCCACATAGAGCGCTTAATCCGTCAAGAGAAAATCGTGCTGTAGAGTGACGAGGCGCTTCGCGGACATGCGAGCCTGTCCATTGCTATAGAAATGGGATAATTCATCGCAATTCTATCGGAGCCGCATGCTTGCCTACGCCACTTCTCAGGTATACACTTTTCACTTGCGTAGTATTTATATATTTGCTAAAAATCACAGCTTTCTTGCTGATTACTATTTGACTAATTATTATAGTGTTTTTCAAAGGTGATGTATTATGAAAAACTTGATATCGAAGCTAAAATGCGAAATAATCAATGGCAATGCCTGCTACCTCGTCGCGCTCATCGAAAGCGAAGGCTCCACGCCACGGAGCAGTGGCGCCTACATGCTCGTCAACAAAAATGGCTGGGTTGCGGGCACTGTGGGCGGGGGCGGTATGGAGTACGCTGCTGTGCAGGAGGCGCAAAAACAGCTTCTCGCTTACGCAGAAGAAGAGGCAAAGGCTAAGCAAACGAATGAGCATGCTAACTTAGTAAATGATGGCATGGGCGTGCAAGCTGCAACTTCTGTTACATCGGCACAAAGAAGCTTTCACAAGCGCTTCGACCTAACTCCGGCGGCGGGCATGGCCTGCGGCGGCTATTGCAGCCTTGAGTTTTGCTATATGCCTGCTAACCAAGCTAGCTTAAGCTTGGCCGACGAAATCCTTTCCAAGCTCAACGGCGACACACCTTGGTGGCTGCTGCTGCCCATGGGTGCGGGCAATATTTCCGTGCAGGACTCTTTGCCGGTAATGAAGCATCAATGCTTTTATAAATTGGACGGGCAGGAATACTTTGCTCAGGAATATAACTACGATGGCAGTGTGTTTATTTTTGGTGCAGGGCACGTGGCGCGCGAGCTGGTGCCTTTACTAACGCATTTAGGCTTTAGATGCCTTGTTTATGACGACCGCGCTGAGTTTGCCGACCCCGCAGTATTTCCCACAGCCTTTAGGGTGCAGCAGGTGGATTATACTAAATTAGGCGAGGTGTGCACCCCCGCCTGCAAGGATTATGCCGTGGTTATGACGCGCGGCCACGTCCATGACGCTAACTGCGAGCGCTTTTTGCTCAAAACTCGCGTGCATTATATAGGCATCATGGGTAGCAAAAACAAGGCCAGGCTGGCGCGCGAAGCACTCTTGGCCGAAGGCTATAGCGAGGCTGAGCTGGCCCGCATTACTACGCCCATCGGCATAGATATTGGCAGCGAAACCCCTGCCGAAATCGCTGTGTCCATCGCCGCGCAGCTCATCCAAATACGCTCCAATAAGCTTTAGTAGCTAAAAAATTTGCTCCCCAAATCTTTACATAATAAGGGCTAATGCGTTAAAATATTCCTGTTAAATTGCATTGGGAGGGTGTATCAATGTCCAAATTTGTTAAACTATCCAAGGGCGCCTATAGCTTTGAAGGCGCAATGCCCCTGGGCCAAGCTATTCCCTTAGGCCTGCAGCATGTTTTGGCCATGTTTGTAGGCAACCTAACTCCGCTTTTAATTATCGGCGGTGCGTGCGGCATTATGGGCGGTACTGATTTTGTCAATTTGCAAATTAGCCTGCTGCAAAATGCTATGATTATCGCCGGTATTGTAACCTTAATCCAGCTGTACGGCATCGGCCCCTGCGGCGGCAAGGTGCCCATCATCATGGGTACCAGCTCCGGCTTCATTGGCGTGTTCAGCAGCGTTGTTGCTACCATGGGTAGCGGTGTGATGGCCTATGGTGCC
>USBV01000150.1 GCA_900553055.1 uncultured Phascolarctobacterium sp. | reverse complement strand
CTACAGCAGCTGCCCGATGTGCGCGTACTGCGCATGGACCAGGACTCTACCATGGCCAAGTTCGCGCACGAAGATATTTTGCGCCAGTTTGCGAGTGGTGCGAGCAATGTACTCATTGGCACGCAGATGGTGGCCAAGGGGCACGATATTCCCAATGTGACGCTGGTGGGCGTGCTTTCGGCGGATAGTGCGTTGAATTTGCCCGATTATCGCGCGTCGGAAAGGGCGTTTTCGCTGCTCACGCAGGCGGCAGGACGCGCGGGGCGCGGGAATAGGCCGGGGCAGGTCATTTTCCAGACGTATGATGTGGAGAATGAGATTATTCAGCTGGCGGCGAAGCAGGATTATGATGGGTTTGCGAAGATAGAGCTGGAGGCGCGCAAGGAGTTCTTTTATCCGCCCTTTGCCCAGATGCTGAAGCTGACGATTTGGGATAAGAGTGATGGGGAGGGGCTGGCGCTCGCCCAAAGGCTTGTGTTTTATTTGCAGAGGCTGCAGCTGGAAGGGAATCTCACGCAGGATTCTATACTAATTTCTGGACCGTTTCCGGCGCTTGTTTACAAGGTACGTGACTTGTACAGGTTTAATGTGCTGATTAAGGCGAAGGATTTGACTGGAGTTAAACAAGCTATTTTAGGTAGTGAGTTTAAGGAACAGAAGAATATTTATTTTGATGTGGACCCGGTGAGTGTGGTTTAATAGCTTTTGTTCGTCTACTTTTTCGCGCGACCGAAAAAGTAGCAAAAAGGTCGCGCGCTTTTGAAAAGCGCGGGAAACAAAATCTTTTTACCCTCAAGGGGTACAATGTGCTCTCTCAAAAAGATTTATCAAAAAGGGATTTACCATATTCCGGTTTGTTAGTACATAGCTTTACGCCACACGTGCATGAGTTACTTCGTAGTAAATTATACAGTCGGTGTAAATAAGAACTTTACTGCCGTAGTACTTTAATAAAGAGTGGTGTGCTTGCCTTACCAATATTACGCAAGTGAAAAGCATATATAATACACGAAGGCTGGCGAGGGGGAGCATATCTTATAGCTTTTCTTTTTCGTTTCTACCCAACTACGCAAGCGAAAAGCGTATACCTGGGAAGTGGCGGAGGCAAGAATGCGACTACAGCAGCAATTCGATGAATAATCGAATTATGATAGCAATGGACAGGCTCGCATGTTCGCGAAGCGCCTCGTCACGCTATAGGAAGTTTTTCTCTTGACAGATTAAGCGCTCTATGTGAACATTGCATCAAGCATGCGCAGACCGGAGCACTTATCAGGTATACCTTTGAGCGATAACACATAAACTAATCTTTAAATCGCAAATAGCTAACCATAGAATTCTATTTCGTCTCTGCCCAGTTCTTGCCAAAATTAACCTCGGCAAGCAGAGGAATCTCCATATTCACTGCGTTTTGCATAGCCTGCTGCACTAAAGCTGCAACCTGCTCCTTCTCGTCCTCGGTAACCTCCAGCACAAGCTCGTCATGCACCTGTAACAAAATATGACTCTTCAGCTGTGCCTTTTCTAAAGCACGCTGCACATCAATCATAGCCTTCTTCATGATGTCCGCCGCCGTGCCCTGAATCGGTGTATTAATAGCAGTGCGCTCGGCAAAGCTGCGCAGATTAAAATTACTGTGGCGAATATCGGGCAAATAACGTCTGCGTCCCATTAATGTGCTAACATAGCCCTGCTCGCGTGCCGTAGCCACAATATCTTCCATGTACTTTTTGACGCCTGTATAGCGCGCAAAATAGCTTTCAATATAGCCTGCGGCCTCCTTGCGCGTAACCTGCAGCTGCGTTGCTAAGCCAAAATCACTAATGCCATAGACAATACCAAAGTTTACCGCCTTAGCCTTGCTACGCATTTGGCTGGAAACCTCGTCCAGAGGCACGCCAAAGACCTCGGAGGCAGTGCGCGCATGCACGTCCTGACCATGGCGGAAGGACCCCAAGAGCAGCTCATCCTGTGCGATGCAGGCCAAAATGCGCAGCTCCACCTGCGAATAATCGCAGCTCATCAAGTAATCAAAGCCAGCGCCCGGCTCAAAAATGCGACGAATCTGCTTGCCTTCTTCGGTTCGCGTGGGTATGTTCTGCAAATTGGGGTCGGTGCTGGAAAGGCGTCCCGTAACAGTAACAGTTTGTTGGAAATGCGTGTGAATGCGTCCTGTTTTAGCGTTCACAAGCGGCTTCAAGCCTTCCAAATAAGTGGATTGCAGCTTTGCCAGCTTACGATGCTCCAAAATAGTATCAATCAAGGGATGCTTTCCCTGTAGTGCTTCTAAAACCTTCACGTCGGTGGAATAGCCAGTCTTCGTTTTTTTAATCACCGGCAGCTGCAGGTGCTCAAAAAGCACCACGCCCAGTTGCTTGGTAGACTTCAAATTAAAGCTTTCGCCAGCCTGCTCCTCTGCCAAACGCTCCAGCTTGCCAATACGGAAGCTCATATCCTCATTTAGCTGCTCCAAAAGCTCCATATCAGGAGTAATGCCATTATATTCCATTTGAGCCAGTACCGGTGCCAAGGGCAGCTCCAGCTCCTCATAAAGCTTAACCTGCTCCCTTTGCTCCAGCTGCTCACGCAGTACCAGCACCAGCTGTGCAATATTTTCTGCCTCGGTAGGTAGCGCATTATGTACATAGCGTTTATTCAAATCTGTCAAGGCGTAGGAGCTGTGACCGGGGTCCGCCACATAGGCAGCCAGCGCAACATCCTCGACCAAGCCCTGGGGCTTCAGGCCAAGACATAAGCAGCATTTATAGATTTCCTTCGTATCGACAGTATGCTTTAAGCTAGGCCCAGCAAGCCACGCTTTAAACTGCTCCCAGCATTGGCTCATGGTATCTAAAATATATACTGTTTCGTTATAAAAAATTTCCGCTCTGCTAAAGTAAAGCTCTGGCAACGTACCCGAAACCTTGGTCACAAAGGGAACTGGAGCTTGCGCATTAGCTAAATCCTCAAAGAGCTTGTCCGCCTCCTTACCGGCGCTCAGCATCACCACAGGGGCAGACTCCTGCTCCACCACCTCGCCAAAAAGGTCAAAGCTATTTTGCTCGCCGCCTAAAACAGCTGCAAAGCGCTCATACATATTGCGGAATTCCAAATCCTGCAGCAAGGCTCGCGCAGACTCATTAATGGGCCGAAGCTCATACAGTGAAATATTGGTATCCACAGGAGCCTCTGTACAAATGGTAGCCAGCTTTTGGCTTAGTAAAGCCGACTCCTTATTTGCTTCCAGCTTAGCCTTGAGCGCCTTGGCACTCACCTTATCTATATTAGCAAGCACATTGGCAACAGTGCCATACTCTTTAATCAGCTTGATTGCCGTTTTGGGGCCCACGCCGGGTACACCCGGAATGTTATCGGAGGTATCACCCATCAATCCCTTTAGCTCGATAAGCTGCTTAGGCTCTAAGCCCTCGTAATTAGCTGCAAATTCAGCCTCGTCGAAGATTTGAATATCACTGATGCCGCGTTTAGTGTAGTACACCTTAGTGCGCTTATCAACCAGCTGCAGCTCATCCCTATCACCGGTAACAATAATGACCTCAACATCCTCGGGGGCTGCTTTAGCAAAGGTTCCGATAATATCATCTGCTTCATAATTGTCCAGCTCCAAGGTGTGAATTCCGAGGGCATCCAGCACCTTCATGGATAGGGGAAACTGCTCGCTTAGCTCGCTGGGAGTTGGCTTACGCTGTCCCTTATAGTCCGCATACATCTCCGTGCGAAAGGTTTTGCGGGATTTATCAAAGGCCACAGCCATGTAGCGCGGCTGCAAATCTCCCAAAAGCTTGAGCAGCATGTTGCACAAGCCATATACTGCGCCCGTGTGTACGCCCTGTTTATTCATCAGTGGGGGCAGCGCAAAAAAAGCCCTATGTATCAAACTGCTTCCATCTATAACTAAAAATTTATCTGCCATAATTAGCTCTCCTCTTGTAACGAAAACACCTTTAAAGCTATTAGAATTATGGTTTTTATTATATCATATTTGGGCATTTTTTAGTATGCAGTAGGGTTGGCATTTTATGAACAAATTGTGGTTTATCGATTAGTTTATGTGTTATCGCTCAAAGGTATACCAGA
>USBV01000149.1 GCA_900553055.1 uncultured Phascolarctobacterium sp. | reverse complement strand
GAGGGCCGACCACACCACACACTTTGGTGGAGTGTTCTAAATATAGTATACTAATCCCTTGCGCAAGCATCTGCGCAGGGGATATTTTTGTACACTTTTTACATAAACGCTGGCTTAAATAAACATACAAAGACTTGTTAAAAATATACATGTATACAATTTGCAATTGTTTTTGGGGGATATTATAATTAGAATTACAGTTTTGCTTTTTTGAGTTTTAGTGTGTGAGAGGGGAATGCTTATGAACACTTCACTACCTGCCAAACAGGGCCTGTACGACCCTTGGTTTGAGCATGATGCCTGTGGTGTTGGCGTGGTTGCCAACATCAATGGCAAAAAGTCTAATAAAATCTTAAAGCAAGCACTCGTCGTGCTGCATAATATGGACCACCGTGGTGGCCAAGGCGCCGATGCTAACTCCGGTGACGGCGCCGGCGTTCTGCTGCAAATTCCGCACAATTTCTTCGTGAAGGAATGCGCAAAGCTGGATATCGATTTGCCCGAGCCCGGCAAATATGCCGTGGGCTTCATCTTCCTGCCCCCGGATATCGTAGAAAGAGAAAACGTAGAGCGCCACTTTGAGCGCATTGTCGAAGCCAATGGCCAAAGCGTCATCGGCTGGCGTACTGTGCCCGTGCATCCCGAGGTTTTGGGCGAAAAGTCCCGCCAAAGCATGCCCTATATGGCGCAGGTATTTATTAAACCTTCCGAAAACATCTTAGACCGCTTGGATATCGACGACAACGCCTTCGAGCGCAAGCTGTACAGCATTCGTCGTCAAGCTGAAAACTATATTCGCTATGGCAAGCTGCGCGGCGGCAAATATTTTTATGTTTCCAGCCTGTCCTCCCGCACCATCGTGTACAAGGGCATGCTCACCACCGAGCAGCTGCGCACCTTCTATGCCGATATGGAGGATAGCTCCGTAGAAACTGCGCTGGCCTTGGTGCACAGCCGCTTCAGCACCAACACCTTCCCCAGCTGGGAGCGTGCCCATCCCTATCGTTATTTGATGCACAATGGCGAAATCAACACCCTGCGGGGCAATATCAACTGGATGCGTGCTCGTCAAACCATGTGCGGCAATAGCCTATGGGGTAACGATATTAGCAAGATTATGCCCATTATCGACGAGACCGGCTCCGACTCCGGCATGTTTGATAACTGCTTAGAATTCCTCGTAATGAGCGGTCGCAGCCTGCCCCATGCTGTTATGATGATGATTCCCGAGCCCTGGGGCAAAAATCCTCATCTGGACCCGGATTTGAAGGCCTTCTTTGAATATCACAACTCTTTAATTGAAGCCTGGGACGGCCCCGCCGCCATGGCCTTTACCGATGGTCGCACCATCTGTGCCGCACTGGACCGCAATGGCCTGCGTCCTTCCCGCTATTACATCACTGAGGATAATACCATCGTGCTGGCCTCCGAGGTGGGCGTGGTTGATATCGATCCTTCAACCATCGTGAAGAAGGACCGTCTCCGCCCCGGGCGTATGCTGGTAATTGATACCGAGCAGGGCCGCATCATTGGCAACGATGAAATCAAGCACCAAATCGCCAGCGAGCATCCTTATCGCCAGTGGCTGAAGGAGCATTCCATTAAGCTGAAAAATATCCCGCTCAATAGCGAGCTGCCCGTGCCCGATGCCCAAACTCTGCTGCAGCGCCAGCGTGCCTTTGGCTATACCCTGGAGGATTTGACCAAATTCCTGCGTCCCATGGCCACCAAGGGCATTGATCCCTTGGGAGCAATGGGCAATGATGCGCCCTTGGCTGTGCTCAGCGAAAAGCCTCAGTTGCTTTATAACTACTTTAAGCAGCTCTTTGCTCAGGTAACCAACCCGCCCATCGATGCAATTCGCGAGGAGGTATTTACCGATACCACTAGCGGCATCGGTCCCGAATTGAACTTGATTGACCCGCAGCCCGAAAGCTGCCACCAAATTAGTGCCGAATCCCCGGTTTTGAGCAATATCGAGCTGGCGAAACTAAAGCATATTCCTAATTTTGAAGCTGCTACCATCCCCATGCTCTATAATGTGGCCGAGGGTGGCGCTGGCCTGAAAAAGGCCTTGGACGAAATCTTTGCCCTGGCCGATAAATACATCGAAGAAGGTAAGGTTATCCTCATTCTCTCCGACCGTGGCATCTCTAAGGAAAAGGCTGCGATTCCTGCGCTGTTGGCTGGCGCGGGACTGCACCATCACCTGATTAAAAAGGGCACCCGTCTGCGTGCTTCTATTATTATCGAATCCGCTGAGCCGCGCGAGGTACACCATATGGCACTGCTGTTGGGCTATGGCGTTAGCGGTATCAACCCGTACCTGGCCTTTGAAACACTGGAAAATATGTGCAGCAACGGCATGCTGGACATTAGCTTTGAGAAGGCTACCGAAAACTACATCAGCGCCTGCACCCATGGCATCGCTAAAATCCTGTCTAAGATGGGTATTTCCACCGTGCAATCCTACCGCGGTGCCCAGATTTTTGAGGCCATTGGCATCAGCAGCGCTGTTATTGATGAATATTTTACTGGCACTCCGTCCCGCTTAGAGGGCATTGGCCTGGACGAAATCGCTAAGGAGGTTTCCATGCGCCACGAGCCCGCCTTTGTGGAGGGCGATATTGACCTCTATAGCTATGACTCCGGCTCTCATTACCAATATCGCGACCAGGGCGAAAAGCATATGATTAACCCGGAGACAATTGTGAAGCTGCAGCAGGCCTGCCAAAAGGGCGATTACAAGCTCTTTAAGGAATTCTCCGAGCAGCTGAGCGGCAGCGAATTTGCTAACCAAAACCTGCGCAGCATGCTCACCTTTACGCCCCAGCGCTTGCCCATTGATATTGACGATGTGGAAAGCGTGGAGAGCATTTGCCATCGCTTTAAGACCGGCGCTATGAGCTATGGCTCCCTGAGCCAGGAGGCGCACGAATGCTTGGCCATCGCCATGAACCGCATTGGCGGTCGCTCCAACACCGGCGAGGGCGGCGAGCATCCGAGCCGCTTCACTCCCATGCTCAACGGCGACAGCAAGCGCAGCTCTATTAAGCAGGTTGCTTCCGGTCGTTTTGGCGTTACTAGCAACTATTTAGTAAATGCGGACGAAATCCAAATTAAGATTGCCCAAGGCGCTAAGCCTGGCGAGGGCGGCCAGCTGCCCGGCGGCAAGGTATATCCTTGGATTGCCGAATGCCGTGGCACGACCGCTGGCATTGGCCTGATTTCACCTCCGCCCCATCATGATATATACTCCATCGAGGACTTGGCCGAGTTGATTCACGATTTGAAGAACGCCAACCCCCGTGCCCGCATCAGCGTGAAGCTGGTTAGCGAGGTGGGCGTTGGTACCATTGCTGCAGGCGTAGTTAAGGCCTGCGCCGACGTTGTGCTCATTAGCGGCTACGACGGTGGTACCGGTGCGTCCCCGCGCACCTCTATCAACCATGCCGGTCTCCCCTGGGAGCTGGGCCTGATGGAGACCCATCAGACCTTGCTTTTGAACAACTTGCGTGACCGCGTCACTCTGGAAACCGACGGCAAGCTGCTCACTGGTCGTGACGTTATCATCGCTGCGCTGCTGGGCGCTGAGGAATATGGCTTTGCCACCGCACCCTTGATTGCCATTGGCTGCGTGATGATGCGTGTGTGCAATTTGAATACCTGCCCCATAGGCATTGCTACTCAGGACCCGGCGCTGCGCAAAAACTTCCGCGGCAAGCCGGAATACATTGTCAACTACATGCACTTTATCGCTCAAGAGGTGCGTGAATACATGGCGATGCTGGGCTTCCGTTCCATCGACGAGATGGTGGGTCGCACCGAGGTGCTCATTCCAAAGCCGGAAAAGGCTCGCAACTGGAAGAACAAGAATCTGGATTTGTCCCCGCTGCTGTATAAGCCCGAGGTAGAACCCGGCGCTAGCCAGGTGTGCACCAAAAAGCAAAATCACCAGCTGGAAAAATCCCTCGATATGCGTGAGTTGCTGGATATTTGCCACAGCAATTTGGAAAACAAAAAGCCCGTGCGCATCACCCTGCCGATTAAGAATACTGACCGCGTTGTTGGCACCATTTTGGGCAGCGAAATCACCCGCCGCTATGGGT
>USBV01000148.1 GCA_900553055.1 uncultured Phascolarctobacterium sp. | reverse complement strand
GCGTCCTTGAGTATTTGATCTCAAGTCAGTAGCATAACCGAACATGTTAGCCAAAGGAACTGTAGCTCTTACGATAACGTTTCCTGTGTTACCTACAGGTTCCTGACCTTCTACACGGCCTCTTCTTCTTGAAATATCACCAATGATTGTACCTGTAAATTCATCAGGAATTTCGATTTCGTCTGAGCCGTTGCCATTAGCACGATATGCTTTCATCTTGTACAAATCGATAATGCCTTGGAAGTTATCCTCTTTACCCAAGGGCAGTTGCAGCGGCAGCACGTGCTTACCAAATTTGCCGCGCAGGTTATCAAGAATGCTGTCAAAATCAGCATTTTCACGATCCATTTTGTTTACGAAAATAATGCGGGGCAGACCAGCCTCTTCAGCCAGCTTCCAGCATTGCTCGGTGCCAACCTGTACACCGCTGGTTGCGCATACAACAATCAAAGCGCTGTCAACTGCTCTGAAAGCGCCCTTTACTTCGGCTACGAAATCGGCGAAGCCCGGAGTATCGATAAAGTTGATTTTGGTATCGCGCCATTCAACGGGAGCCAAGGTTGCGTTTACGGAAACCTTACGTTTGATTTCCTCCGGCTCATAGTCAGTGGTGGTAGCACCGTCTTCTACCTTACACATTCTGCTGATAGCACCGCTGCGATACAACAGAGCTTCGGTAACAGACGTGGTTCCTGCTCCACCATGACCCACAATGGCCACGTTTCTAATTTTATCGCCAGTATATTCTTTCATGATAAATCCCCCTTTTATTACAGGCAATTTTTTGTTGCTTTTATTTTTCGCTAAATTAACTGATTATTCCTGCTTAACAAGCAAATTTTTGTTTTTATTTTTTTGCCGCTCCGGAAACTGTAACGTTATTAACACTTTTAACAGCTACAAATTTACCTACCTCGGTCTTAATATCCTCTGCCGCCAAAATACCACTTATAATGGCAGCTCCGTTGGCACCAGTTGCCAAAACCTCGGCATAATTACTAGCATTTACACCGCCAATGCCCACCATGGGAATAGTAGCCACGCTGCGAATTGCTTGCAGATTAGCCATGCCTAGCTTGGCCACGCCTGGCTTGGTAGCAGTGCCAAAGACGGCACCACAGCCTAAATAGTCAGCTCCATCGGCCATAGCACTGCGAGCCTCCTCGGGGTTATGTGCTGATACGCCGATGACGAAATCCTCACCGGCTAAAGCGCGCACAACACTACAGGGCAAATCGTCCTGACCAACGTGCACGCCTGCGGCACCCACAGCTAAAGCCACGTCTACCCTGTCATTAATGATGAGCGGCACGTTGTACTTATCGCACAAAGCCTTTAAGGCCAGCGCCTCCTGATACATGGGTCCGCCATCCTTGAATTTGGAGCGATATTGCACAAGGGTTACTCCTCCCTGCAGCGCCTGCTCCACGCAAGCCAACAGATGGCGTCCCTTTAAGCAAGCATCATCCGTGAGCAAATAAATGCTATAGTCAATATTTTCTTTTGCGTATTTTTTGTGCTCGTTCATAGCTTTTAAGAAACCTTTTCTTCAGGCTTCATATTTACCAAATTCCATTTGGTGGTTACGTGATAAACGCAGTCCAACAGACGCACCTTGAACATGCCAGGGCCATCCTTTTTCTCTAAAAAGTTCGCCGCCAGCTCCGCACTTTGTCCCATAATAACAACGCCCAAGGCCGCAGCCACCATCATATCCTTGGTCACAGCTGCGCAGCAGGCCACTAAGGTACTCGTCATGCAGCCACTGCCGGTTATATCCTGCAGCAGCGGATGCCCATTATTTAAAACCACAGCCTGCTTGCCGTTGGAAATATTATCAACGGCGCCTGTTACAGCAAAGACGCAGTTAAACTTTTTGGCAGCGTCCTTGGCTACCTTCAGTGCTACGCCCTCTTCGGTCTCGCCCTCGAGATTATCCACGCCATGCCCAGCTGCACTACCCGTTAAAAGCGCATTGCATTCGCTATAATTGCCACGCACGATATCGATATATCCCTTATTTAAGAGCTGCAGCGCAAAGCTTAAGCGCATTTTAGAAGCCATCACACCAACAGGGTCCAAAACTACCGGAATGCCCTTTTTCTTAGCCACAGCAGCCGCACGCTCCATCGCGATTTGCTTATTAAAGCTGATGGTACCAAGGTTCAAAACTAAGGCATCGGCTCCGGCAGTAATGTCCTCCACCTCCTCCGGCTCATCGGCCATAACCGGGGAAGCACCTGCTGCCAAGGCCACATCAGCGCAGCTTTCAGCAGTAACATAATTGGTAATCTCGTGAATAACCGGTCTTTTTTGACGCAGGCGCTCCACAAGCTCACCAAAAACAGTTGTTAATTCCATTATTCTAAAATACCTGCCTTTCTATATAAGTCCACAAAATGATGCGTCGGTCCGCAGCCGCTGCCTAGGGCGATGCCGTGGGCAATAGCCTCGGTTACATAAGCCTTAGAGGCCTGCACTGCCTCCTCAAGGCTCAAACCCTTAGCTAAATTTGCTGCCAAGCTGCTCGAGAGCGTGCAGCCAGTGCCATGGGTATTTTTAGTAGCAATGCGCTCACCGGCAAACCATTTTTCCTGTTGCCCATCAAAAAGCAAGTCATCTGCGGTGTCACTCAAATGACCGCCCTTTACTAGCACGGCCTTAGCTCCCAGGGAAATAATTTTTTCCGCTACAGGACGCATTTCTTCTTTTTTAGTGACCTTCATGCCGCTAATGGCCTCTGCCTCCGGCAGATTCGGGGTCACCAGCGTTGCCAAGGGCAGTAGCTCGTCAATCAAGGTCTCACAAGCCTCAGGCTGCAGCAAGGGAAAGCCACTCTTAGAAATCATCACCGGGTCCAGCACAATAATCTTCGGCTTATACTTGCGCAAGCAGGCAGCAATCGTCTTAATGGTTTCCGGTCTGGACAGCATACCGATTTTTACGGCATCCACATGAATATCGTCAAAAACTGCAGCAATCTGCGCCTCTACCACCTCAGGAGTAATATCCTGCACCATGGTTACACCGCATGTGTTTTGGGCCGTAACAGCAGTAATAACGCTCATGCCAAAGGTGCCATGAGCAGCAAAGGTTTTCAAATCGGCCTGAATACCGGCGCCACCGCTAGAATCGCTGCCGGCAATGGTCAATAAATGCTTTAACACGGGAAATCCCCCTTTACAAAAGGACCGAGGACGCACTGCATCCCCGGTCCCAAAAAACTTTACTTATGCAGCTTACAGCACTGCTTTAACCTTAGCAACCAGGTTATCCACAGTGAAGCCATATTTTTCCATCATCACACCGCCAGGAGCAGATGCGCCAAAGGTGGTGATGCCAAGTACATTCTTTTCGCTGCCGGTGTAGCGGCTCCAGCCATAGGGCACGCCTGCTTCCACAGCAAATTTGGTAACGCCTGCGGGCAATACGCTTTCCTTGTATTCCTCGCTTTGAGCATCGAACAAATCCCAGCTGGGCATGGATACTACGCTAGCGTCAATGCCTTCCTCAGCCAGCTTAGCCTGTGCCTTCAGAGCCAATTCTACCTCGCTACCGGTACCAATCAAAATCACCTTAGCAGCTTCCTTAGCCGGGCTCAGCACATATGCACCCTTAGCAGCGTTTTCGTGAATTACAGCTGCATGCTCGTGCATTATGGGCAGGTTTTGACGGCTCAGCAGCAAGCAGGTCGGTTTAGTTTTATTCAGGCAAGCCTGTTGCCATGCTACAGCAGTTTCCAAAGGTAAAGGTTTCCAGGGTGCCATCAAGAGACACGGCCAGCACAGAGGACCGATGGCTCACGGTTCCAAGTTCCATCGTCATCAGGGTTCCAACGGTTCTGCAACCACACCGGGACGCGTATTTAAGGGCAAAGGAATGCCGGGTCACATGGGCAGCGTAAAAGTAACTGTTCAGAACCTGGAGGTTGTTAAGGTTGATACTGAGAACAACTTACTCCTTGTTAAAGGCTCTGTACCGGGACCGAAGAAATGCCTGGTAACAATCAAAGAGACAGTGAAAGCTAACTAGTCTGACAGTTAAGAAAGGAGGAACATACAGATGGCAAAAGTATCTGTTTACAATATCGAAGGTAAAGAAGTTGATACAATC
>USBV01000147.1 GCA_900553055.1 uncultured Phascolarctobacterium sp. | reverse complement strand
CCACCTTAACGCCAGCGGCAAAGTTTTCTACCAGGTTTTCCTTGGAGTCTTCCATAGCATGCTCTGCCAGCTCGGTGAAATCGGCAATATTTAAATATCTTGCGGGGATAATTACGTCAGTATCAATGTGGTCGCCATAACGCCATACTTTGCTCATTTTACTACCTCCTCAGGGCTGGTGATGTAGCCGGTGATTGCACTGGCTGCTGCGGTGTAGGGGCTAGCCAGATAAACTTCGCTGTCTACGTGACCCATACGACCGCGGAAGTTGCGGTTGGTGGTGGAAACAGCGCGCTCGCCTGCTGCCAAAATGCCCATGTAGCCGCCTAAGCAGGGACCGCAGGTGGGAGTGGAAACAGCTGCGCCAGCTTCGATAAAGGTATCAATGTAGCCCAGGTGCATAGCTGCTTGATAAATTTGTTGGGTTGCAGGAATGATAATCATGCGCACATGGTCGCAAACCTTGCGGCCCTTAAGAATTTCGGCTGCTTGTGCCAAGTCCTCCAAACGACCATTGGTGCAGGAGCCAATAACAACCTGATCAATCTTGATGTCATGGCCTTCCTTAGCAGGATGGGTGTTTTCGGGCAGATGGGGATAAGCAACAACGGGAACCAGCTCGTCCAGCTTGATATCCAGCACGCGGGAGTATTCAGCGTCGTCGTCAGCAGTAACTGCTTCCCAAGGACGGGTTACACCGCGTTCCTTTAAGAATTCGATGGTCTTTTCATCAACGGGGAAAATGCCGTTTTTGCCGCCGGCTTCAATAGCCATGTTGCAAATAGTGAGGCGGTCTGCCATGGACAGCTCGCTTACGCCTTCACCACCAAATTCAAGGGATTGGTAACGAGCGCCGTCAACGCCGATCATGCCGATGATGGTGAGGATGATGTCCTTGCCCTTTACATATTTGGGCAGCTTGCCGGTCAGGTTAACCTTGATTGCTTGGGGCACCTTGAACCAGGTGGTGCCGCTGGCCATAGCACAGCCGATATCGGTTTGACCCATGCCAGTAGACAGCGCGTTCAGCGCGCCATAGGTACAGGTGTGGGAGTCCGCACCGATAACGATTTCACCGGGAGCTACCAGGCCTTTATCGGGCAGCAAAGCATGCTCGATACCCATTTGACCAACCTCAAAGTAGTTGGTAATGTTATGCTTGCGAGCGAAGTCACGCATTTGCTTGCACATAGTAGCGGATTTAATGTCCTTGCAGGGTGAGAAATGGTCCGGAACTAGAGCGATTTTGTCCTTGTCAAAAACCGGCTTGCCGATTTTTTCAAATTCATTTATAGCCGGAGGACCGGTGATATCATTGGCTAATACCAAATCAACTTGGGAAACCAGCAAATCGCCAGCGCTAACGCTGTCGCGATGAGCATGCTTCGCAAGAATTTTTTCTGTCATTGTCATTCCCATAGAATAAAACCTCCAATGTAATAGTATGTAGAAAAAGAAAAATATTTACTTAATACAGTCTAGAATGTACCAGATACGAGGCGGAGCGCCGACGGCGTATAAATAATACTCCTAGGAGCTCCAACGAAGTAGATGGTGCATTATAGACTGTATTATAAAAATAAAAACCCCTACCTGCAAGCTTGCAGATAGGGGCGAATTTACTTCGCGGTACCACCCTAAATTGTACTTCATTCTTTCCAAGTAGCCTACTTGGAGACGTAACGCTGTCGTGCGTCTGCCTCTAATGTTCTTACAGTTCAAAGCAGCTGCTCCCGGGTGAGCATCTTCTCCTAGATTGGTACGGCTTGCACCAAACGCCGTCTCTCTAAAGCCTTAATCCAGAGGAATTTTCCCGTTCCTTGCATTTGTGATGAGTATGAATTTTGGTAACAACACTTCACTGTGTTCTCTACATTATGCCAATATATGAGTAATTTGTCAAGCAAATTTTTTCAAAAAATATAAATTGTACGCTGTGTGTACTTTGTAGGTGGATAGTGTACATTCACAGAGTAGTCTGATAAATCAGCTAGCTAGCAAAAGGCTCCGAGCAAAGCTCGGAGCCTTATAAATATTCAATTTTGAAAATTGCCTTAGAAAGTGCCAGATACGATGCGGGGCGACGACGGCGTACAAACTAGTACTCCTAGGAGCCCCAACGAAGTAGATGGTACTTTATAAGCGATTTTACATGCATTCCTTAATAGCTTTAGCCATACGCTCAATACCTTCAACAATGCGGTCATCCGGCATGTTGGAGAAGTTGATACGCATGCTGCGGTCAGTCTTTTGGTTGGGATAGAAGGCATCGCCGATAACACCAGCAACCTTCATTTCGATGCACTTGTCAAATACCTTGCGAGCGCTTACGCCCTCGGGGAAGGTGAGCCACAGGAACAGGCCGCCTTCGGGATGAGTCCATTCGGTGCCAGCGGGGAATTTTTCTTCCATAGCCTTCAGGATTACATCGCGACGATGCTTGTAAAGAGCAACGATTTCCTTAACGTGCTCATCCAGATCGTAGGTTTCCATGTATGCATCAGCAACACCTTGGTCAAAGTTGGAGGTGTGCAGGTCAGCGCTTTGTTTAATCTTCACGAATTGAGTCAGCAGGCTGTGCTCAGCAGCAACCCAACCAAGGCGCAGGCCCGGGCAGAAGATCTTGGAGAAGGTGCCCAGGAACATAACCAGGCCCTTAGTATCCAAGGATTTCAGGGAAGGCAGAATTTCGCCCTCATAACGCAGCTCGCCATAGGGGTTATCCTCGATAACGGGCAGGTTGTGCTTATTAACAACTTCCATAAATGCTTTGCGGCGTTCCATGGACCAGGTGCGGCCGGTGGGGTTTTGGAAGTCAGGAATTACATAGATAAATTTGCAGTTGGGAGTGGTTTCCAAAATTTTATCCAGCTCTTCGGGAATCAGGCCGCCGTTATCGGTGGGAACCTCCACGAATTTGGGTTGATAAGCGTTGAAGGCGTTCAGAGCGCCCAGGTAGGACGGGCTTTCGCAGAGCACAACGTCTCCGGGGTCCAGGAACAGCTTGCCAGCGAAGTCCAGGCATTGTTGGGAACCAGTGGTAATCAAAATATCGTCGGGGTCAACTTCGGTATGATATTTATCAGCCATGCGCTTAGCAATTTTGGCGCGCAGGGAGGGACGGCCTTCGGTGGTAGCATATTGCAGCAATTGACGGCCTTCCTTCAGCACCAGGTCATGGGAAACCTTGGCGATTTCTTCAACAGGGAACAGCTCCGGAGCGGGCAGACCGCCAGCGAAGGAGATAATGTCCGGTTTTGCTGTTAATTTTAAGAGCTCACGGATTTCGGAGGCTTGCATGCCATCCATACGTTTTGCAAATTTCATGTTTACACCCTCATTTCATGTGATTGATTTTATTTTTAATATAGATTATATTGTAACACCGCCCACAAAAATGCACAAGCAAAAAGTGCATTGAGTACCTTTCTGCTTGTGCGCTGTTACATTATTAACAGATAGTAATTTAAATTCCTCCGCCTCGCAAGCTCGGCACCTCCCTTTTGAAAGGGAGGCAGACATCAGCTCTTGAAAGGCTCCCTTTGACGCTAAGACCCACGTTGTCGCAAGCGCAGTGCAGCGAGAACGTGTTGGTCGTGCTAATCCCTTTAGGGGACAAGGGGAGCTGTCAGCGTAGCTGACTGAGGGGTTTTATTTCAGCAACCCCTTTTCTTCTAGATAGACCGCCAGCAGCTGTGCTACCTTATTCACCAGCTTGAGGCAGTTCTTCAAGTGGTCGCGAGTGTTAAATTCGTAGGGCATCAAGTCGCCGCAGGCGCAGCTGCCAAAGGCTTCCCTAAAGCGTTCATGGAACTCCAAGGTCAGGGGATAGATTTCTGCCAAGGGCTTTTCGCTAGGATGATTACGACCAGCCAGGGTGCTAATGACCATGGTGCAGCCAGCCATAGCGCCGCACAGGTCCCGAGCGTGACCAATACCGCCACCAAATCCGCTGCACAGACGAAAAGCGTTATCATCTATCTCCACACCGGCTTCCTTGCGGAAGGTTTCCACGATGGCCTCACAGCAATTAAAGCCGCTCTTAAAATTATTGCCCGCTGCCATTCCCATTTTTTCGCTAAATTCACTCATCTTGATGCCTCCTTATTATATATTAATCTTTTCTTCCTAGTGCCATGATAACATAACAAATCAATATAAGAAATGTATCAATTAGCCAATCGGCAAGCGAACATGTGACTTCTAGCGAATGAGTGGCT
>USBV01000146.1 GCA_900553055.1 uncultured Phascolarctobacterium sp. | reverse complement strand
CACCATCGAGAACTGGTCCAAGAATATGTACAACCTGAACACCAAGCGGGCGCTGGTAGAGGAGGGGGGCACCATTGAGTGGGTGTCCGGCTCCTTTGGCTCCCATGTGTCTTACCTGTACCCCATGAGTATTCTAAAGGGCAAGGGCGCCCGCATGGAGTACACCGGCATTACCTTTGCCGGGGCGGGGCAGAACCTGGACACCGGCGTTAAAGTGGTTCACGCTGCGCCGGAGACCACCTCTGTGATGAACGCCCGCTCCATTTCCAAGGACGGGGGCATCAGCACCTTCCGCAGCAGCGTGGTAGTAACTAATAAGGCTAAGCATGCCAAGAGCTCCGTTTCCTGCCAAAGCTTGATGTTGGATAATATTTCTCGCAGCGACACCATTCCGGCGATTGATGTGCGCACAGCTGATGCGGATATCGGTCATGAGGCGAAAATTGGTCGCATCAGCGATGATGCTGTGTTCTATTTGATGAGCCGCGGCATCAGCGAGGAAGAGGCCAGAGCGATGATTGTTAGCGGCTTTGCGGATAATGTGTCCAAGGAGCTGCCCTTGGAATATGCCGTGGAGATGAATAATTTGATTCGCCTTGAAATGCAAGGTAGTATCGGTTAAGGAGATAAAAAATGGAAAATATAGATCTAATCGTTAACCAGCTGCCTGCACCCACCTGGAACCGCCTGCGCATGAACGAAAGTCGTGTGGCGGTGGCGGTGCCCACGGATGAGTGCGAGCCCAAGGTGGCTCTGCAGGGCAGCGTGTGCTTAAATAAACAACAAATTCCGCGCATCCCCGGCAAGAATTGCTGTGGCTGCGCGCAAATGGCTACTTGTCCCGTTAATGGCATTGATTTTGCTAGCATGCCCACCGGTATGGGCACGGAGATGGCACAGCTGGGCGAGGGAAAGCGCATTCATTTGGTCGCTGACGCTGGCAAGAGCACGGCGGCGGTAACACTGCGCTATGATGATGAGCAAAAATGCTATAACCGCTTGGAGATTGAAGCCAAGCCCGGCAGTGAGCTGACCGTGTTCATGACTTATATTTCCACTGCTTCTGCCAAGGGCATGGCAGCAGTGCAGACTAAGATTGCTGCTGCTAAGGACGCCAAGGTGAAGCTGGTGCAGGTGCAGCTTTTAGGACGCGAGTTTCTGCATTTGAATGATGTGGGCGCTGATTTGGCAGCAGACGCACGTTTTGAGGTGCTGCAGCTGCAGTTAGGTGGCGCGCAAATTTACAATGGCGTACGCACGGAGCTGACAGGTGATGGCTCCAGCTTTGATGCTGCCATCGCTTATTACGGTCGCAACGCGCAGCGCATTGATATGAATTTTATTGCTAATCACTACGGCAAGAAGACCGACTGCAATATGACAGCCGATGGCGTGCTGCAGCAGGGTGCCTTTAAGATTTACCGTGGTACGATAGATTTTAAAAATGGCAGCGCCGGTGCTACCGGTGACGAGAAGGAAACAGTGCTGCTCTTGTCCGATGACGTGGTAAACCAGTCCATTCCGCTGATTTTGTGCAGCGAGGAGGATGTGCAGGGTAACCACGGCGCTAGCATCGGCAAGCTGGACGCGGACTTGCTCTTCTATATGATGAGCAGGGGCTTTAGTGAGAGCGATGCTATCGACATGATGGCTAAGGCCAAAATTGAAGGCATTTGCCGTCGCATCGAGGACGAAGAAACCGTGCAATTGGTGGAAAGATACCTTGAGGGCGTAGTAAAAGAGTAGTTTTTTGATTTGAAGGAGTGATTGCCGATGGTGAATGCAGATTTGCTGGCAATAGATTATAAAAAGGATTTTCCGCTGCTGCGGGAGCTGGATGTGGCCTATCTTGATAATTCTGCCACCAGCCAGCGTCCCCAATGCGTTATTGATGCGGAAAGCGAGTTTTATTTGAAGCACAATGCGAACCCGCTGCGTGGTTTGTACCAGCTGGCTATGGAGGCTACTGATGGCTATGAAAATGCGCGCGTCGCAGTGCAAAAGTTTATTAATGCTAAGAGCGAGGAAGAGATTATCTTCACCCGCAACACTAGCGAGAGCTTGAATCTTGTGGCTTATAGCTATGGCCTCAGCAATTTGCAGGCCGGCGACGAGATTGTAACCACCATTATGGAGCACCACAGCAATATGCTGCCCTGGCGCATGGTTGCCGCAAAAACCGGTGCTGTAGTTAAATATATTGAATGCGAGCCCGATGGTAGCATTTCTGAAGCTGCTTTGGAGGCTGCGATTACGCCGAAGACGAAGATTGTGGCTATGGCCCAGGTTGGTAATGTTTTGGGCCGCCTGAACCCGGTGGAGAAGGCGATTGAGCTGGCACACAAGGTGGGAGCGGTGGCCGTTATCGACGGCGCACAAAGCGTACCCCATATGCCGGTGGATGTGCAGGCCTTGGATGCGGACTTTTTGGCCTTCAGCGGGCATAAAATGTTCGGACCCATGGGTATCGGCGTGCTTTATGGCAAGAAAAAGCTGCTGAAAAAAATGCCGCCGTTCTTATATGGTGGTGAGATGATTAATTGGGTGAGTCGCGAAACACAGGAATACGCACCTCTGCCGCACAAGTTTGAGGCAGGCACTGTTAATGCGGCGGGAGCTGTTGGCTTGCATGCAGCTATTGACTACATTCAAAGCGTGGGCTTTGAGGTAATAGAAGCGCGCGAAGCGGCGCTGACCAAAATCGCCTTTGAGGGCATGCAAAAAATAGAGGGCGTGCATATTATCGGCTCTGATAAATGGGAGGAGCACAAGGGCATCATCACCTTTATTATCGACGGTGTGCATCCCCACGATATTGCCGCTATTTTTGATGCGGACGGTGTGAATATCCGTGCTGGCAACCATTGCGCCCAGCCCCTGCTGGACCATTTGGGAACTGGGGCTACAGCTCGCATGAGTCTGGCCTTTTATAACACTGTAGCTGATGTGGAGCGTTTCCTGGCAAGCTTGAGTACCATGAGGGAGAGAATGGGTTATGGCAGATAATAGAGCGTTTTATAACGAGATTTTGTTGGACCACAATATGCATCCGGGTCACAAGCATGAGCTGCCCGATGCGGATATGGAAATGCGTGGCTATAATCCCACCTGCGGCGACGACATCACGCTGAAGCTGAAGGTGGATGGCGACGTGATTACCGACGGCGCGTTCGTCGGCGACGGCTGCGCGATTTCGCAGGCCTCGGCGGACATTATGCTGGGCATGATTGTCGGGCGGAAGAAGGAAGAAGCGCTGCGCTTGGGCGAAATCTTCCGCAAGATGATTCAGGGCGAAGCGACGGCGGAGGAAATCGACGAGCTGGAAGAAGCCGGGGCGCTGAAGGATATTTCGCACATGCCCGCGCGCGTGAAGTGCGCCGTGCTGGGCTGGCGGACGCTGAAGGAAGCCATCGGGGGAGAAGAGGAATAAGAAAACCGGACGGGGCGCAATGGCTCTGTCCGGTTTCCTTTATTTCCAGTGGGAAATCCATGTGTGTTTTGAATATGAAACTTGATTTTGTTTTGTGCAGCCGCATTCGTTCGCTTTCAATAGGTTTGTGATGCGTGAATGCTGGTTCGGGGTAAAAAATCGCTGTCCGCGTCCCGGCAGCGTTTCAGTCGCCAACAATATTCGCAAACAGAACCCGACCGGGCAGGGGAAAAATCCGCCGTCCGGTCGGCTTTTTGCTGCGGGATGTTTGTAAGCAAAAGAAAAGGTCAAGGCTTTTCAACCTTGACCATCCGTGGAGCATAGGAGATTCGAACTCCTGACCTCGACAATGCGAATGTCGCGCGCTACCAACTGTGCTAATGCCCCAAGCGCTTGTTCTCTTTGTGTCAGGCGGTGAAGCGCTGAGCACAGAAAGTATTATAGCATAGTTCTCGGAAAAATGCAAGGGGTTTTTTGAAATTTTTTCGGGAAAATTGCAAACTTTTTTTCAGGCGGCATTTGGGGTAGATTTCAGAATACACGTTCGCTTATTTTGCGCGAAAAACTGCTTTTCTGCCCGGCGACTCTTGTGCATATGCGCCGATTATGGTATAATGCCCATGATGAAGCAAACGGAGGAGAGAACGGATGGATGCAGAAATGCTGCGGAATGTGCTGACGATGCTGGGCACGGTGCTGGGCGCGATTTTGGTGCTGATGCTGGTGGCGAAAATCACGAGCATGGTGCATGTGGAGGCGGACGATGCGCGCGCGCCGATTGACAGCATGGAAGCG
>USBV01000145.1 GCA_900553055.1 uncultured Phascolarctobacterium sp. | reverse complement strand
TGGCCTGCACCGGTGTGGGCCTAGCTGCAGGCGAAATAGCAGCATTTTTGGCGGCTGCCAGAGAAATTATGCAGCAAGAGGCAATAAAAAATTGCACTAGTGGCGTAAAAATGTTAAAATAAAATATTAGGTTTTCTTGATTTGTATATTTATCTAAGTTCTGCAATGGAAGAGGTGGCACTGTGCGTAAAATATTTCTGTTAGCGCTGTTGATGTGTATGCTCCTGCTTACGGCAGTGGCCGAGGCAGCGCAAATTACAGATGTAAAATGGGGCGTGGATAAGAATAATGTGCTACGTCTTGTGGTTGATATAACTGATGCGGCCGGCTATGATGTGAAGCTGGAGGGAGCGAAGCTGAAGCTTACCGTCAATGCGAAGGCAGCGGGCCAGATTCCCAAAATGAAAAAAATCAAAAGCACGCTGGCCGATGAGCTGCGTGTTGTGGATGGCAGCAGCTATACGGAGGTACATTTGCCATTAAATCAGCAAATTAATGCTGGCGATTACAAGGCCTTTGTGCTGAAGCAGGATGCAAAAACAGGGCGTCCCTTTAGAGTGGTGCTGGATGTGTGGGCGGCTAAAACGGCTGCTACGAATAACTCTGCTGCAGCGGCCAGCACTGGTGCAGCAGCTAGCAAGCCTGTGGTCAGCAGCAAGCCCGTAGTGGGCTCACGGCCCGTTAAATCTGCTGCGAGCGAGAATTATCAGCCCATTAGTAAGCCTGTTAACGAGGTTAAGACTCCCGTGGTATCCACCCAGCGGCCTACTAGTAACACCCAGGTGTCAACTGCGCAAAAGCCTGCGGCTGAGGTAAAGGCTCCTGTTGCTTCTGCGCAAAAGCCTGCGGCAACAAAAGCATCCGGCCCTAAGGTCATCGTTATTCCTAAAAATAATGGCGATAATAACAAAGCAACAAGTCAAAAGGGTGGCAAAGTTACTACTAAAAGTGATAAGGTAGAGCTGCCCTTAGCCATCAAGGCTAAGTCCAAGTTCCGCACCGGTGGCGGCATCAAGGACAAGATTATTACCCTCGACCCGGGTCACGGTGGCAGCGACCCTGGCGCAATTGGTGCCAGCGGTCTTAAGGAAAAGCAAATCACGCTGGAAATTAGCATGCGCGTGAAGGAGCTGCTGGAAAAAGAGGGTGCCAAGGTTTTTATGACGCGTACCACGGATAAGGATGTATATGCTCCCAATGCTAGCGATAGAGCGGAGCTGCAGGCGCGTGTGAATGTGGCCGAAAAGCATAATTCAGACCTATTTTTAAGCCTGCATATTAATTCCTCCGTGAATAAAAGTGTGGGTGGCTTCTCCAGCTATTATTATCCCAAGACTGATAACGATTTAAAAATAGCTAAGGCTATCCAGGATAAATTTGCCAAGAATTTTGGCGTGGATAATTTAGGCGTGCGCCAAGCCAATTTCTATGTGGTGAAGCGCTGCAGCATGCCGGCCACGCTGCTAGAGATGTGCTTTATTAGTAATCCCAAGGAGGAGAAGCTGATGAAGAGCAAATGGTTCCAAAAGAAAACCGCCCGCCTAATTGTGGAGGGTGTTAAAAATTATTTTGACTGAGCAAGGGAGGCGGTTTTATGAAAAAGCTTGTTTTACTAATGCTGTTGCTGTGCGCAGTGGTGATGCAGGGCTGTGATTTTGGCAAAAAGGAGCCTGCTCAGCCTGTACAACCGCCCAAGCAGGAAATTAAGCAGCAAAGCTTCATTGTGTATCGCGCTAGCGCAGATGGTAGGGAAAAGCTGCTGCCCGAAAAATTTACGATTAATGATAATGGCAAGAGTGTGGCCGAAAATGCTTTGATTACGCTCGTGAGCACCAAGCCTCAGGATGCGCGCATGGAAGATGTGATTCCCATCGGTACCAAGGTGCTGGGACTCAAAATTGATGAGCAGGGCACGGCTTATGCAAATTTTTCCAAGGAGCTGTGCAAGCATGGACAGGGCTCCTACGGGGAAATGATGCTGTGCTACGCCATTACCAATACCTTGACGGAGTTTCCGGAAATCAAAAGAGTGCAAATCCTTATCGAGGGTAAAAAGGTGACCAGCATTAGTGGGCACATGGATTTAGAGGATCCGTTGATTCGTAATAAGGATTTTTTGTAAGCTGATAATATTTAAAGGCATACACCAAAGCTTTGTTGTGATTTGCTGTAATACTTTTAAAGTTGGGTGATAGTTGGATGATTTATTTAGAAAAATATTTAGCAGATAGTGCTGCAACCGAAGCGTTGGGACGCCTTTTGGGCAAGCATGCCCAGGATGGCGATGTGCTGTGCCTGAGCGGTGATTTGGGCGCGGGCAAAACGCTTTTGAGCCGCGGCGTGGCCGCTGCCCTGGGCGTGGAGCCTGACGAGGTTACGAGTCCTACCTTTGCCATTATGAATGTGTATGAGGGCAGGGAGCTAGAGGTGCGCCATTTTGATTTGTATCGCCTTAATCGGCCCGAGGAGCTGGAGGATATTGGCTTTGCGGAATACGCCGGGGGTGAGGGCGTGACGCTGATTGAATGGGCAGAGCTTTTTAGCGAGCAGCTGCCCGAGGAATATTTACAGGTGGAGCTGCGCCACGAGGGCGCCGGCCGCAGGGCGGTGCTTACGGCGCAGGGAGAACGCTATGAGCGCCTGCTGAAGGAGGTTGAAGAGGATGCTGACTTTAGCCATTGATACTGCAACCAAGGTGTGCACAGTGGCGCTGTGCCGCGAGCAGGAGCTTTTGGCAGAATATACGATTAATATGGGGATGACGCATTCCGAAGGGCTGCTGCCCCAGCTGGAGCAGCTTTTGGAGCGCTGTGGTGTGGATAAAAAGGAGATTGGCCTGCTTGCTGTGAGCATGGGCCCCGGCTCCTTCACCGGCCTACGCATTGGCCTTGCCACTGCTGAGGCCATGGCTTACGCCTGGCAGTGCTGCCTGCACGGAGTGGATACGCTGAAAGCGTTGGCTTATAATATACCGCTGGAGGGCATGGTTTTGTCGCCGGTTTTGGACGCGCAAAAGGGCAATTTTTACCAAGCGCTCTATACCTGGAAGCAGGGCCAGCTGGTGGAGCTCGCTCCCGTGACAGTGGTGAACGTGCAGCAGGCGTTGGAGCGCATCGCTCTGCAGGGCATGCCTGCCCTGCTTTTGGGCGAAAGCCAACGCTTGGTAAAAAAATTGCCCGAAGGGCTGCCTGCCTGGCTCAAGCAGGCGCCGGAGGCGCTGCGTATGCCCAGGGCTAGCAGCGTGGCGTGGGCTGCTCTTAATGAGTTTGACCCCGAGGCCGATAAAAGAATTTTTGGCTTAGAGCCTTACTATATCAGAAGATCTGAGGCAGAGGAACTGTGGGAGAAGAAGCAACAACAGCAATAAGTTTTCGTGCCTTAACAGAGGCAGATATTCCGGCCATTGAGGCCATTGAGGCGACAGCCTTTTATGATGCGTGGAATGAAAATATGCTACGCAATGAGCTGGATAATGCGCTCACGACCTACGTGGTAATGGAGTCCGAGGGTAAAATCATTGGCTATGCAGGCTTTTGGCTAGTGGCCGGCGAAGCGCAGGTAACGCGCGTGGCTGTGCTGGAGGAGCTGCGTGGTCTGGGCCTGGGCACAAGGCTGACAGCAGCGCTGGTGAATAAGGCGTGGGAGCTGGGGGCCGAGGCGGTAACACTCGAGGTGCGCGAAAGCAATCTAGCAGCGCAAAAGGCCTATTTAACCTGTGGCTTTGCCAGCGAGGGCATTCGTCCCAACTATTACGAGGATAATCACGAGAACGCAGTTATTATGTGGCTATATAAAAATGGCCCTAGCATATAAACGAGGAATTATCAATGAGTCAAGAAAAAGATATTTATATCTTGGGCATCGAAAGCAGCTGTGACGAAACAGCCGCCGCCGTGGTGAAGAATGGTCGTGAGGTTTTGAGCAATATCATTTCCTCGCAGATTGTCATTCACCGTAAATTTGGCGGTGTCGTGCCCGAAATCGCTTCGCGTAAGCATATTGAAAATATTATGCCCGTTATTGACGCTGCCCTGCGGGAGGCAAACGTGAGCTTAGAGCAAATCGATGCTGTAGCTGTAACCTATGGCCCCGGCCTAGTGGGCGCACTGCTGGTGGGGCTTAGCGCTGCTAAATCGCTGGCTTGGGCTGCGGATAAACCCCTTATCGGTGTCAACCATTTGGAAGGGCATGTCTTTGCCAATTTTTTGGCGGACGAGGATTTAAAGCCTCCCTTTATGGCACTGGTTGTGAGCGGCG
>USBV01000144.1 GCA_900553055.1 uncultured Phascolarctobacterium sp. | reverse complement strand
AGCACGGATGGGACGACAACGGCGTGTTCAACTTCGAAGGCGGCTGCTATGCAAAATGTGTGCATTTGAGCGAATATACCGAGCCGCAAATTTTCCACGCCATTCGCGAGAATACGGTGCTGGAAAATGTCATTTTGGATGAAAACGGCGTGCCCGATTATGATGATATCATGCTGACGGAAAATACCCGCGCAGCTTATCCCTTGCATTATATTGATAATGCCCTGCTGCCCAGCGTGGCAGGTCATCCTAAGACGATTATCTTTTTGACGGCGGATGCCTTTGGCGTGCTGCCGCCCGTGGCGAAGCTGACGACGGAGCAGGCGATGTATCATTACCTTTCGGGCTATACTAGTAAGGTTGCAGGCACCGAGGATGGTATTGTGGAGCCGCAGGCAACCTTTTCCATCGGCTTTGGCGAGCCCTTTTTACCGCTGCCACCGCTGACCTATGCGAAGATGCTGGGTGAGCGCATTAATGAGTATGGCACCTCCGTTTATTTAGTCAACACCGGTTGGAGCGCCGGCCCCTATGGACAAGGTCACCGCATTAATCTGAAGCACACCCGTCGCTTGGTGAATGCTGTTTTGGATGGCGAGCTGGAAAAGGCAGAATGGGAAATCTTCCCCATCTTTGGCCTTGCCATTCCTAAGGCCTGCGAGGGCGTGCCTGCGGAAATTCTCAATCCTCGCAATACTTGGGAGGATAAGGCGGCGTATGACGCACAGCTGCGTAAGCTGGCACAGCTTTTTGCTAAGAACGTGGCTAAATTCCACGGCCTCATTACGGAGGATATCCTTAGTGCAGGACCGAAGGCGTAGCCTTCTCCAAAGCATTAAAGCAAGTTTTCTAGGCTTCTTACATAATTAGATAAGTTATTTAAGGCTGTCGCTAGGGCGATGGCCTTATTTTTTGCTTGTAAAGCCCTTGCGCAATAGAGTATAATTAATATGCAATACTATATCTTGTAGCAAAAGAGGAGAGTTGTTTTTAACAAATACAATTTGTCCCTTATTTGCTAGGTATATATGTGTAAAAGAGGTAAGCGATGGGAAACAGGCTGTTAAATAAAAATTTTAAAATATCCCTTTTTAGTGTGGTTATCTTTATCTTTTTCCTCGTTGTTGCCATGGGCAGCTTGCATGTGATGCGCGAAAAAATTTTGGAAAACTCCCATATCATGGGACAGGAAATTGCGGCACGCTTTGCAACGCGGGAGACGGCACGCATCAAATCACAGGAAATGCTGCTGCGCAGTGTGGCGCAAAGCATGGGCTCCATGCTGCAGCTTAAGGCTAATTGGTCCGATGCCGAAATCGAACAGGCCTTAAGCCGCTTTACAGAATATATGGAGAATAACTCCGAGGTTGGGCGTTTTGATATGTGTGCTGTGATTGATGACAGGCTGATTTGCAGCCGCCCTGACCGTGGCATCCATGGCTTGAACAATGTGAAATGGTATCAGGCAGCGCTCGCACGCAAGGGTGATGTGGCCTATACTAATTTGTATCAAATGGAGCCCAAGCAGGAGTATGTGCTGACGATGGCGGTACGCCTAGGTCATGGTGATGATGTGCTGGCGATGAACCTTTATCCCGAGCAGCTTAATGCGCTTTTGGCCGATAACCGCCTGCCGCGCCAGAGCTATTATTATTTGTGCGACCCGAATGGCAATATCATGTTTGCCATTAGTGATAGGGGCCTGAGCATTGAAAAGCAGCAGCCCTATGTGGACCAAATCTTTAGCGAGCTGCGCCAGGGTAATTCCGATTATATTATTGACTTGGAGGGCAATAAGCGCGGTGTTTACTACACTGTGTCCGACAAGGGCTGGATAAGCGTGGTAACCATTCCCTATGATTTTCTTTTGGGAGATTACCAAAGCCTTTTGCAATGGTTTGTACTGATTTTGGGCATTTTTGCGCTGATGGTTGTGTCCTTGGGTACGCGTGAGCATATGCTGAATAAGCAGGTGCAAAATATTAATGACGTAGTACAGGTAATGAGCAAGTCGTTTTTGGCTGTGTTCAGAGTGAACCTGCGCACTGGGCGTTACACCATGGTGAAGGCGGAGCACATGGGCTTTGACCCCGCCACAGAGGGCTCCTATAAGGAGCTGGTGGAGGAGCTGGTGCCGCTTATTGAGCCCGATGCAGCGCAGGAATTTGCCGAAACCTTCTCCTTAGCTAATATTAAGGACTTAGTAAAGCGGCAGATTTATGATTTTGGTGGTGAATTTCGCCAACGCTTTGGCAAAGAATATAAATGGGTTAATGTGCGCTTAGTGTGGGACGAGCTCTTGGGCTCGGATGAGGCCATCTTTTTCTTCCGCGAGGTGGATGCCGAAAAGCTTAAGGAGCTGGAGCATTTGCAGCTGACGGAGCGGGCGCTGAAGGTGGCGCGGGAGAATACCAAGTCGCGCAATATGTTCTTTTCGGCGATGTCCCACGATATGCGTGCGCCCTTAAACGGCATTATTGGCATGGCCGAGCTGGCCGAGCTGCACAGCGAGGATAAGAATTTGGTGTTTGATTATATCCAAAAGATTAAATCCAGCGGCAAGCAGCTATTGACCTTAATCAATGATATTTTGGAAATGGCGCGTCTGGACAATGGCCGCGTGGAGCATTTGCAGGAAAACTTTGATATGCTGGCAGCTGTGCGGGAAATTGGCGATATGTTTAGCGCTCAGGCGGAGCTGGAGCAAAAGTATTTTGCCATGGAGCTGCAGCTAGAGCCAGTGCATGTGAGCGGTGATTTGCAGGGCTTGCACCAAATTTTAAATAATGTGCTGTCTAACGCTATTAAATACACTCCTGCCGGTGGCAAAATTTCCTTTATGGTGCGACGGGAAAAGGATAAGGATAATAGGGCATATTTTAGCTTTATTGTGCAGGATACTGGCTGCGGTATGAGTGAAAAGTTCTTGGAGAAAATTTATACTCCGTTCGAACGGGATAGTCGCTTTGGTGTGCCCAAGGTTACGGGTACAGGCCTTGGTATGACGATTGTGAAGAGCTTAGTAGAGCGCTTAGATGGTACGATTCACATCTCTAGTAAGGTGGATGAGGGTACCTGCGTTATTATTTCCCTGCCCTTTTTGCTGGCGCCGGAGCAGCCCAAGCCGCAGGTGAAGGATGCGCCCAAGCTAAAGGATTTTGCAGGCTGTAAGGTTCTTGTGGCTGATGACAATGACATTAGCATGGAGATTATTACCGAGCTATTGACGATGAACGGACTGGAGGTGCTGCCTGCTGCCAACGGTCGCGAGGCAGTGGAGCAGTTTGCTGCCAGCCCCGAGGGAAGCGTGCAGATGGTGCTGATGGATGTGCAGATGCCGGAGCTGGATGGCTGCGAGGCAGCGCGACAGATTCGCCTTTTGGCGCGAGCTGATGCAGCGAGCGTGCCGATTCTGGCGCTGACGGGCAATAGCTCTAGCGAGGATGTGGAGGCGGCTATGCAGGCGGGGATGAACGACTACATGGTGAAGCCGGTGAAGATGAAATTATTGGCGAAGATGATGAGTGAATATATAGGGGTACATTCTCCACGGTCTTAGAAAAAGGAGGGTGGTTATGCACTTACATGATTTAGAGAAGTATATTGCAATAGATATTGCGGAAGCGCTCGAGGAGCGCTTTATGGATAGCGAGGAGCTTTATGTGCGCTTTTTGAGAAAGCTTGCGGCTTCCAATGATTTGGCAGTGGTGGAGGACTTTGTGGCGCAGCAAAATTGGCCGGAGGCGCTGCGCAAGGCGCACAACCTCAAGGGTGTGTGTGGCAGCTTGGGCCTTACTAAGCTGCAGGAGCAGCTGGCGCAGCTAGTGAAGCTGCTGCGGAGCGAGGGCTTTACGGCGGCGCAGGTGGAGGCGCAGCTGGCGGCGCTTAGGCCTGAGTGGGAGCGGACGCTGGAGTGCATAAGGAGTTTGGAGTAAATGAATTTAGTCCTGATTGCTTTAGGTGGTGCCTTGGGCGCAGTGAGTCGTTTTTTGCTGGGTAATGCAGTGAGCAAGGCTATTGGCAGCGCACTGCCCTATGGCACCTTTGTGGTGAATGTGATAGGCTGCTTTGCTATGGGCCTTTTGATGACGATTATTGTTGATAGGGAGCTTTTGCCCGCATCTTGGCGCTTATTCTTGTGCGTGGGCCTTTTGGGCGGCTTTACCACCTTTTCTTCCTTTGCCTACGAAGGCTTGATGCTGCTAAATGAGGGCAGGCTGCTCGCTGTGTTGACCTATGTTGGCGGCAGTGTGGGCCTAGG
>USBV01000143.1 GCA_900553055.1 uncultured Phascolarctobacterium sp. | reverse complement strand
TAATCAGGGCGTCGTAGGTTCGAGTCCTACTCGGGGAGCCACCTGGCCGGTTGGTCAAGCGGTTAAGACACCGCCCTTTCACGGCGGTATCGGGGGTTCGATTCCCCCACCGGTCACCAATTACGGGCGCTTAGCTCAGCTGGGAGAGCGTCTGCCTTACAAGCAGAATGTCAGCGGTTCGATCCCGTTAGCGCCCACCACGAAATTTAGCACTTCGATTTCTCGAAGTGCTTTTTTTGTTTGTCCTAGTACTAGCTCGAAAAAGTATATATAAAAAAGCACTGCTAACGTCACTTCGCGTTAGCAGTGCTTTTAGATTTCGTTGCGGTTGGCTTGGGGAATGACCGATTCGATAAAGGCTTTAACGATGGCAGGGTCAAAGTCCAGTCCCGCTTTGTTTTGCAGCTCTACAATGGCATCGGCATGCGTCTTTTGCCAATGGGTAGTGCAGGGGTTGATATTGCGGTCGTAATAATTAGCCACGGCCACAATGCGTGCGCCAATAGGTATATTTTGTCCCTTTAAGCGTTTGGGATAACCAGTGCCATCCCATTTTTCATGATGGCAGCGGATAATATCCGTAATATAGGTAAATTCCGGAATATTTTCCAGCATGCTGGCACCGGCAATGCAGTGACGCTTGTAAATAGACATTTCCCTCGTTGATAAAAAGGGCAGCTTGGCCAAAATCAAATTGGGCACCGATAGCTGGCCAATGTCGTGCAAAAGCGCACCCGTTTTAATCTGCGATACCTCGCTAGCGGGCAGGCCTAGCTTAGCAGCTGTGCTGGCCGCATAATTAGCCACCTGCTGGCTGTGCAGATAAATTTCACGATTTTTAATTTGTAGCATTTTTAAGTAGAAGTCACAGATTTCCTTGGTGAGGCGAAAATCTGAGAAATCTAGGCATTGGGGAATAGCAATCATGGTGTATTTCCTTTAAAAGTGGTCAAACTATAGCCGAACAATAAGATAGCATAGTAAGTATATCACTTTTTTGTCAAATATTAAAGAGGAAAGACAGGCTTTTTATTGCAAAAAATCTTGCAAAAGCTTATAATAAGCTGTACAACTCAGGTCTGTGGTTGCAAGTCGATGCCAGTTGCAGGCGAAACGATCCACGTAAACAGTTCTAAAATGAACTGCGAGCACGGTGCAGTATAGAAGTAAGACCTGCCGCAAGCGAGCTAGTTTAGCCGCATATATTAATTTTTTAGCGAGAGGGGTAGTAGTGGGGAGCGCGAATGCTTAGGAGCGAACCCTCCAGCAGGCGAGTGTGGGGGCGAAAACCAGGTCAGCTGAGTTGTATACATTTTTATACTGAAAATTTTAATAAAAATTCTTTACCTAGAGGAGAATTCGGTATATAATGTGTGTATCTAATTAAAGCGTTGAAAAGACGAAAGGGGTAATTAGGAATGAAAAAATTATTAATTTTAATGATGACCGTGATTTGCGCAGTTGCTATGCTGGCTGCCGGCTGCGGCGGCGACAAAAAGGAAGCTAAAAAGGCAGAGCCTGCTAAGGTTTTGCGTGTAGGCACCGAGCCCACCTTCGCTCCCTTTGAATTCCAAAAGGAAGGCAGCAAGGATTATGATGGCTTCGATATGGACTTGGCTCGCGCTATCGGCAAGCAAATCGGCGCTAAGGTAGAAATCGTAAACATGGGCTTCGATGCTTTGATTCCTGCTTTGAATGCTAATAACATTGACTTGATTGCTGCTGGTATGTCCATCACTGACGAGCGCAAGAAGGCTATTACCTTCTCCGATCCTTATTACACCTCCGGCCTGATCATTATGGTTAACAAGGATAATAAGGAAATCAAGAGCGATAAGGATTTGGAAGGCAAACGCATTGCTGTACAAATCGGCACCACCGGCGAAAAGAAAGCTAGAAGCATTAAAAATGCTAAAGTAACTGCCTTCAACACCAATACTGAAGCTGCTATGGAGCTGAAGAATAAGGGCGTTGACGCTGTCATTAACGATAGCCCCGTTGTTGGCTACTATCTGGCTCAAGGCGGCAACAAAACTGCTATGACCGTGGGCGAGGTTATGGAAGCTGAGCAATATGGTTTGGCTGTGAAAAAGGGCAACGACAAGCTGGCTGCTGATGTAAACAAGGCACTGGCTGAGCTGAAGAAAAACGGCGAATATGACAAGATTTACAAAACCTGGTTTGGTGAAGTGAAGAAATAATAAAGTCGGTTCTCGAAACGGAGCACAGTGTGGTGTAGAATCGCATGTGCTCCGTTGGTGTTTTTAGGCATTTATAGTGCTTAAAATAGAAAAATAAAAAGAAAAATGAGGGGGACTCAAAATGAAAAAAATATTGGTATTTTTAATGATGGCATTTATGGCATGCAGCATGATGTTAGCCGGTTGCGGCGGTGAGAAAAAGGAAGCTAAAAAGGCAGAGCCTGCTAAGGTTTTGCGTGTAGGCACCGAGCCTGCCTTTGCTCCCTTTGAATTCCCGAAGGAAGGCTCCAAGGAGTTGACCGGCTTTGATATCGAGCTGATTCAAGCCATCGGTAAGCAAATGGGCACCAAGGTAGAAATCGCCGGTATGGGCTTTGATGCTTTGATTCCTGCTTTGAATGCAGGTAATATTGATGCAGCTATTGCTGGTATGACTATCACCGAGGAGCGCAAAAAGGCTGTAACCTTCTCCGATCCTTACTACACCTCTGGCCTGATCGTGATGGTTAAGAAGGATAATACTGCTGTAAAATCTGTTAATGATTTAAAGGGCAAGCGTATTGCTGCCCAAATCGGCACCACCGGTGAAATGAAGGCTAGAAAGGTTGAAGGCGCTAAGGTTACTACCTTCAATACCCAGGACGAAGCTGCTCTGGAGCTGAAAAATGGCGGCGTTGATGCTGTAATCGGCGATTTGCCGGTAGTTGAATACTTCCTGACCAAGGGCGGCGACAAATTCGCTATGACCGTGGGCGAAAAGATGGAAGCTGAACAATATGGTATTGCTGTGAAGAAGGACAGCAAGCTGGCCGGTGAAATCAACAAGGCTATGGCTGAGCTGAAAAAGAACGGCGAATTCGACAAGATTTACAAGAAATGGTTTGGCGAGAAGAAATAAGAAAACAGTCCTAACCTTTGCTGTATAAGTATTAGCTGTTAGAAAATACTAGAAGAAACTGGAGAATATTATGGAGCTTAACATTGATTTAATGGTCAAATCTTTGCCACTGTTGATTGCCGGCGCCGGCATCACTGTGGAAATTACGGCCATGAGCGTGTTTTTGGGCCTGATTATCGGCTGCATGGTGGGTATTGCCCGTCTGTGCAATATTAAGCCCATCCGCTATATTGCCAACGTTTATGTTGACTTTATTCGCGGCACCCCGCTGTTGGTACAAATCTTTTTGGTATATTTTGCTTTGCCGGGTATTATCGGCAGTCGTGTGGACCCCTTTGTGGCAGCGATTTCTGCTTGCTCCATCAATAGTGGTGCTTATATCGCAGAAATTTTCCGCGCTGGTATTCAGTCCATTGATAAGGGCCAAATGGAAGCAGGTCGTAGCTTGGGCATGAGCTGGGCGCAAACCATGCGCTACATCATTATGCCCCAAGCCTTTAAGCGCATTATTCCGCCCTTGGGCAACGAGTTTATCGCCATGCTGAAGGACTCCTCCCTGGTATCCGTTATCGGCTTTGAGGAGCTCACTCGTCGCGGTCAATTGATTATTGCTCGCACCTACGCCTCCTTTGAAATTTGGATGGCTGTAGCACTTGTTTATTTAGTGATGACCTTTGCTGTAGCTAGGTTCACAGGTTATTTGGAGCGGAGGTTTGATACAAAATGAGCAAGGAAATGATTAAGATTACCGATTTAAAGAAAAGCTTTGGTGATCTGCACGTTTTGAACGGCGTCAATCTGAGCATTGCTGAAAAGGAAGTAGTGGTTATCATTGGCCCTTCTGGCAGTGGCAAGAGTACTTTGCTGCGCTGCATCAACTATTTAGAGGAGCCCACCGGTGGCAGCATTGTTATCGATGGCATTCCCTTAAACGGCGAGGCCAATATTAACGAGGTGCGCAAGGAGGTTGGCATGGTGTTCCAACGCTTCAACCTGTTCCCGCACATGGATGTTATGCAAAACCTGATGCTGGCACCCATGAAGGTGCGCGGCGTGAAGAAGGAAGAGGCCGAGGAAACTGCAACCAAATACCTGAAGAAGGTTGGCCTTTTGGACAAGGCGCACAGCTATCCTGACCAGCTTTCCGGTGGTCAGCAGCAGCGTG
>USBV01000142.1 GCA_900553055.1 uncultured Phascolarctobacterium sp. | reverse complement strand
GGCTGTTGCTCCAGCCCATGGCCGGAGCGGCCGCTTTGCGCCGCTGGCTAGTGGCGCAGGGGTGGTGCATCACGCGCGAGGCACTGGTGGATGATGAACCACATTTTTACGAAATCATCTGCGCCGAGCGTGCTGAGAAATGCGCCGCTCGTGCGAGCGACGCTGGCGAGCAATGCTGCAGTGAGCAGGCTGGGCCTACCAGCTACAGCGAGGTGGAATATTTAGTAGGACCCGCGCTATTACGGGATGGGCATCCCTTGTTAGCAAAGCAAATTGCTCGTCAACAAGCTAGTTTACATGAGCTTTTGACTAATATGGCTCGCAGCGAGCGTGCTAAGGCTAGTACCAAATATCAGGAAGCACAAAAGCTTCTCCAAGCTTTAGAAGCACTCAAGCTTAACCTAGGCAAGGCAGAAGCATAATTACCCAATTAATAAAGCTAGTCCTTGAGATAGCTATTTATGGCAAGATAATGAATGAAGCCGGAGGTGTTGCTTTATGAATAAACAAATCACGGTTGCAGAATTAGTTGAACTATTAGAAGAGATGGCTCCGCCTGCTTTAGCGGAGGATTGGGATAATGTGGGCTTGATGCTGGGACGCCGCAATAAGAGTGTGCACAGAATTATGCTGGCCTTGGATATGACGGCCGAGACAGTGGCGCAAGCGATTGCCTTTAAGGCGGATGTACTCATTACTCACCACCCGGCTATTTTTAAACGCTTGCCCCAGCTTACAGATGCTAATTGGCAGCAGGAGTTGCTTTTGCAGCTTGCTGAGCATGGCATTGCCGTTTATAGTGCGCATACCAATTTGGATTGCGTTTCGAATGGTGTTAATGATGCCTTAGTCAAGTGTTTAGGTATTACTGATGAGGATATTTTAGACAATAATAATGGCTTGGGGCGCATTGGTTATATTAAGGAGTGCAGCCTTAAGGAATTTGCAGAGCATGTGAAAAAGCAGCTGCATGCTGATTACGTAGTTATAGGTGACGCAGGTCACACGGTGCACAAGGTAGCAGTGTGTGGCGGTGCTGGTAGCGATTTGATTGACGAAGCCTTGCGTCAACAGGCTGATACCTTGCTCACAGGAGATGTTAAATACCATGATGCGCAAAGAGCAGTGTTCAGCGGTCTTAACATTATCGATGCCGGTCATCAGTGCACGGAATGGCCTATTTTAGAGGCTTGGGCAGATAGATTATCCTTGCGCTTTACTGAAAAGAATTGGAATATTACGCTAAAGGTGGCTAAGGAAACGCTGCTTTTAAAGCATGTATAAGCAATCTAGCTCAAAGGCTTGTATAATAAATGTTTACAAACATATTTATAGAGATTAGAAGGTGAAAATTATGATGCTGAGTGAATTGAAGGCTGGACAGGCTGTGCTGCGTCAGGCAGCTTTAGTGCGAGTGCAAAAGGTGGGCGTAACCAGTAAGGGCGGCGTGTTTGCCCGCGGTATTTTAGAGGATAATAGTGGTCATGTAGCTTTTATTTGCTTTGAAACCGCCTTGGCCGAAAAAATGCGCAATTTAGAGGGCCCCACTGCTTTTTTGGTAAGTGGTACGGTGGATATCAATAAAATTGCCAATGATATGTCCCTGCAGCTGCTGATGAATGGCTTGTCGGAGCTGGTGCCGGGGGATGATGTTAGCAATTTGGTGCCCATGGGCAATTTTGATGTAGAAGCTTATAAAAATAAGCTGATGAATTATATTAAGGCTGTGCGCACTCCCACGTTGCGCAAGCTTTTGGAAACTGTTTTCAGTGGCAATGTCTACGATGCCTTTGTGCACAATCCGGCAGGGATGAAGCTGCATCACGCTTATATTGGCGGGCTCCTGCAGCATTCTATTGATGTGGCAGACTTAGCTGTGGCCATGGCCGATAGAGTGGAAGGCGTGGATAAGGACTTGGTAATCAGCGGTGCGTTGCTGCATGATTTGGGCAAAATCAAAGAGATTTCTTCGGAGATTGGCTTCCCTTATACCAATACAGGCCGTTTTATGGGGCATATTGTGATTACTAGCCTTATGGTGCAGGAGGTAGCAGCAAAGCTGAATATTCCTGCTAACCGTTTAGAGCAGCTGCAGCATATTCTTTTGTCCCACCATGGTGAAAACGAAAAGGGCTCTCCTGTGGCCTGCGCAACGCGCGAAGCCTTCATCGTGCATTATGCCGATGAGATTAACGCTATCATGAATCAATTTGAACAGCGTGAGGGCAAGGGTGCTTGGGAATATAACCGCATGCTGGGCCGTAACCTGCTTAAGGAAAATTTATAAATTGCAGCTTTAGAAAGAGCTACTAGCGAATGAGCGTTAGTAGCTCTTTTTGCTGTTTAATTTACAGTAGGCTCCTGATAAATGGCAGGGGAGGTGCCGGCTTCGGTAATATGGGGCGTTAATAGCAGCATAACCTCTACCTTGCTGCGCTTTTTTGTGCGATTGCTAAAGAGCTTGCCAAGAAGCGGTAAATCGCCCAAAAAAGGGATTTTTTGGAGCGTGTTTTGCTCTTCTTCAGAGATTAAGCCGCCGATAACAAGCGTTTGACCGGAAAACATGCGCACATGGGTGTCGGCGGTGCGGCTTGTAATGCGATAATTTTTAAGCTCGCTAATCAGCACAGGCGTGCTCACTTCGGTGTGTACCTTGGCTGTAACCATTTTGCCATCCTGACTGATAAGGGGCAGGTACTGGAGCTTGATACCGGCGTCTAGATATTCGGTAGCTGTGTAATAGCCGCCACTATCGTGCTTTTCCGTTTGCACGGGAATATGGTCGCCAATAAAAATGCTGGCTTCGCGACCAGGAATGGTGATGATACGAGGCTTGGCCAAAACCTTGGCCTTACCATTACTGATTAAAGCGTTCAGCGTGGCATTAAAGCGAAAGGCATAGCCACGCCAAAATTTAAAATTGCCCCCAAAGTCACTAGTGCTATTTGCGTTTTCATCTGTTTCTGTATCGCTAGTTTGGTCGCGCTGGGGAATTGTATCCCAATTCCAATTAATGCCTAAGCTTTTATTATGCTCCTGGCTAAGGGCAATGATTTTGGCTTCCAGTGTTACCTGCTTTGTGGCTATATCCAAGGAGTGCAATAGCTTTTGCATGCGTTGGTGTTCGGTGTCGGGGCCATAAAGAATTAGGCTGTTAGTGCTTTTATCCACACCAATTTTACCGCTAAAAAGCTCCTTTAAAGAAGCAGCTAGTTCACCAGCCTGAGCATAGCTCAAGGGATAGATTTTTTGGCTATTATTCATGAGGCCTGATAGTGGAGCAGTGCTTTCGGGATAAAGCATACCTGTAGCCATGCCAGTAGGCACTTGAAAGGGATTGCGGGTTGTTAGCTGCTGCGCCTGAGCGACTACAGAAAAGCTCAAGAACTGAGCAAGGCAGGCAAAAATGAGGACATTATTGTAGTATTTCATTGCTAAAAGCTCCTTTTGTGAATGTAAACTTGATGCATCAAGTTTATTATAACGCAAGAAAAATCAAAATTCAATACGAAATTAGTAAAAATCAGAAAAATTAAAATCGACTATTGAATTTTGAAAATTATGTGCTAAAATAAGAATTAGCAAAGCGCGCTAAGCAACATTATTCACAAAAGGATGGATGCTTTATGGAATTTATCAATAATGGTAAGCTAGCCCAGCAGCTTGTGGAGGAAGCCATAGCAAATAAGGCCAGTGATGTACATTTTGAGCCCCTGGCCAAAGAGGTGCGAGTACGCATGCGTATTGACGGACTGTTGCAGGAGCTGTGTCGCTTGCCCTGGAGTAGCTACGCTACCTTGGTGAGTCAGCTTAAAGTGCTCAGCGGGATGGATATTGCCGAAAAACGAGTGCCGCAGGATGGGCGCTGGCAGCTAAGCTATGCGGGGCGTAGCATTGATTTAAGGCTTTCAACCCTGCCAACCATTTGCGGCGAGAAGGTTGTGGTGCGTATCCTAGACCAGGAGCAGGGGATGCGCCGTTTGGAGGACTTGGGCATGAGCAGGCTAAATTTGCAGCTATATCGTGGCATGTTTGCTGCGGCTCATGGCTTAATTCTACTTACCGGCCCCACCGGCAGCGGCAAAACCACCAGCCTTTATGCTACGTTAAGAGAATTGCAGCAGGAGGGCTTAAACCTAGTAACAGTCGAAGATCCGGTTGAGTTTAAGCTAGAGGGTATAAACCAGGTGGCTGTGAATCGCAAGGCTGGCTTAGATTTTGCAACCGGCCTGCGCTCGCTGGTGCGCCAGGACCCAGATATCATCATGGTGGGCGAAATTCGTGACCG
>USBV01000141.1 GCA_900553055.1 uncultured Phascolarctobacterium sp. | reverse complement strand
GCACCAGCATAAGAGTCCGGATAAGGCGAAGAAAACTGCGATCACAGAGTGGTTCAGTTTCTTTCCACGGACTTTTTCTGCATAATAGTGGATATAGTAAGCCGGACCACCGTAGCTGCCGTGCTCACCACGTTTTTTGTAAATTTGGGCCAGTGTGCTTTCGATAAAAGCAGAAGCACCGCCTACAATGGCAATAACCCACATCCAGAACACTGCACCATAGCCGCCCAAGCAAATAGCGGTGGAAATACCGATAATATTGCCCGTGCCTACGCGAGAAGCAGTAGAAACCATCAAGGCCTGGAAGGAAGAAACGGCATCTGCCCCCACCGGCTTTTCCAAAATCACGCGAATAGTTTCCTTGAACATACGCAGCTGCACCAAGCGCGTGCGCAGAGTGTAGTACAAGCCCACTGCCACTAACATAACAATCAGCAGATAGCTGTACATAAAATTACTAATCGCCCCAACAATACTTGCAAACATCACAAAACCTCCTCGTAAAATTCTTACCTTAATATTATAGCATATTTTTATCCCCTAAGAAAACATTTATCCCCTCCGATTAGCTTGCAATTCTGTAAAGGGATATGTCTTTTCACGGGATAAATGTACTTCTATTCTAGGCAACAAAAAAGGAGGCTACCCTAATAGATAGTCTCCCTAAGCTTCAGTATTGCTTAAGCTACAAGCAAGCCTTATTTAGCACGCAAAGCACGGCTAATTTCTTGGCGCACAGCGCGGCCAAATTCTTCATGAGCCCAGTCCCAACGAGAGGTCAAGGCTTCATCAATTTCCTTACCACCCTTCAGATTGTGCACATAATATATGCCGTTCAAACGATTATAGGCAAAAGCCTTGCCCTCCATCTCCAGCTTCAGCACACGCTCACCAGTACGATTTAAGGGCTTGCGACCAAGCTTATCCAGCTGCATAGCAAAAACCACATCCACATTGCCTTCCTTGGCAATTTTTTCTAAGGCCTTTTGGTTGATTCCGGTAGTGTTAATTTTAGCATTTTCCATAGCCAAGGTCAGCTGATCATTTTCCACCAGCACAAAGCCAGGTTGAGCCTTAATAGCGTTGATGGCTTGCTTATAATATACCTGGTTAGCTAGCTCGTCGCCCTCCACATTGTTCACCAAGGGCAGCAAAGCTACAGTAGCAGCTTCAGCAGCATTTAAGCAGGGAATAGTGAAGCAAATTGCCAAAACAGTCATCAAAAGATAACGTAATACTTTTTTCATTAGATGAATCCTCCTCATTTGCAAATCAAAGATAGCAATATTCTAGCATAAATAGTCAATATTGAACAGTGTAGGAGCAGGAATTTTTAGCAAAAGAAAAGAAATATGCTTCTAAAATAAACACATTTGAGGTGATTTTAGATGGCCACCCCCGCTAAAGCAGCTCCGCGCATTCAATATATAGATGGTCTCAAGCTGATTATGTGCTACATGATTATGCTGATTCATTTTACCATTGCCTATTTTCCTGATGGTTACATCAGCTTTGGCAGTAACTATACGGCAGCAGAGCGCATCCCCGCTTTTTGGGATGGACTTCCCTATTCCATCTATACTATTTCGCCCTTTCCCCTACACATTTTCTTCGCTCTCGCTGCAGTGCTGCCCACCATCTCCTTTTTTAGGTCTAAGGAGCCTTATATATCACTCCAGCGTCAGGCCATCAAGCGTTATTTTCGCTTTATGATTCCCGTGGCCGCTGCTATTATAGGAACATCCTTATTGCATACCTGCGGCATTCTCGACTTTAAGGAACTGGCTCAGCTCAACAACTCTCCTTGGTGCTTATCCATCGAGCCCAAGGCTATGCCATGGCCCACTCTGCTGTATCATGCCTTGGTCCAATGCTATTTTGAAAATGGTGGCGACATTTTAACAGTAATGTGGTGTATGTACATCATCTTTTTAGGCTCCATGCTCACGCTGGCGCTCTTAGCTCTCTTTGGCAGCAGCCCCTTCCGCAAATGGCTCTACCTCGCCAGCGTTCTTCTCCTGCTTGCCTATCCCACCTATGCCTCCTTCATCGTAGGCATTGCCTGTGGCGATTTTTACGTGCATCATTTGGAAAAAAGCTCCTTCAGCAATAGCCAAAAAGCTCTTTTATCCTGGCTTTTACTAGTTATGGGTATTATCATCGGCTATATGCCAGATTTTCTGTTCCCTGCGCCCATCACCCCATTTTATGCTTATGCAGCTGCATCAGGAATGATAATCCTATCCTTAATGTTAAACTCCTGCCTGCAAAGCATATTATCTAAGCCCTTCCTCGTGCACCATGCCAAGTATTCCTTCTCCGTACTTTTGGTGCATATTTGTGTATTAGCCGGAGTAAGCAAATATATCTATCAAGCACTGCAACCACTAACGAACAGCCATCTTCTGAGCTTCGCACTATGCTTTAGCATTTGTGTTGTTATTACCCAGCTACTGGCTATGGTCTTTTATCAGCTTTTCGAAAAGCCTTCCCAAGCCTTGGCTGATTTCGTTTATCAAGCAACCCGCACGCCCAAGATATAATTAATAAACTGCTGGGCGGTGCGGCCGGAAACGCCACCATGGTTCAGCTCGAATTTCTTTGCTTCGGCGCAGAGCTCTTCATCGCTCATCTCAATACCAGCCTTATGAGCCAGCTCCACTACGATATTGTAGAATTCCTTTTGGTCCGGCTGGCCGTAGTAAATGGTGCAGCCAAAGCGATTTACAAGGCTCAGCTTCTCCTGCATGGTATCGGACTTGTAGATGCCCTCGTTATGAGTTACATCATTGCGGTCCTTCCAGGTCTCGTTAATCAGATGACGACGATTGCTGGTAGCGTAAATCAAAATATTGCTAGGACGTACCTCAAGGCCACCCTCGATGATGGCTTTGAGGTATTTATATTCTGTCTCAAATTCCTCAAAGGAAAGGTCGTCCATATAAATCACAAAGCGATAATTGCGGCTCTTAATTTGGGCAATGATAGCGGACAAATCCTGGAACTGATGCTTATAGATTTCAATCATGCGCAGGCCTTGGTCATAGTATTGATTAATCAGCGCCTTGATGCTACTGGATTTGCCCGTGCCGCTGTCGCCAAAGAGCAGCACATTGTTGGCAGGACGGCCCTCTACAAAGGCTTCCGTGTTCTCACGCAGTGTCCGCTTTTGGCGCTCGTAGCCAATAAGGTCGTCAAAGGTGATGAGCTCGGTGTTGGAAATAGGCACCAGCTCCACCTCGCTGCCCCTATGGTCAATACGAAAGGCCTTGTTCAAGCCCAGCTTGCCCACGCCATAAGCACCGTAAAACGCAGTTACCAAAGCATAAAAAGCTTCAACATTAGCAGCCTGCTCCAGCTTTTCACTTAAGCCCTGCACCTTTTCGCTGATATTTTTGTTAAAGCGTGTTTCCTTTTTCGCCACTGCCTTATAATTGGTGATAATATCGAAGCAGTTGATGCCCAGCTCCTTTTCCAAGGCAGTGAAATCATACTCAAACAGCGCCTTGAAAATGGCAAAATCATTCATGGCCAAGGCGTTGACACTGCCCTCGCAAGCGCCCTCCTTTTCGCAGGTAATGGCAAAGGGCGTCTCCACGCTTACCAAAAGATAAGTCAAATAATTATGCCACAGATTTTTGTTAAAGCCATAAACAGTAGCAATATCCAGCAGCTTATGGATTTGGTCATAAACCTTACCAATGGCTTCTTCCTTGTTATAGCTACCGTTTTCCACCTCAGCACACACCTGCGCTAAAGGCTCCAGAATATTATCCTCCGGCAGATTACGGTATACGATTAATTTTGAAACTAATTTATGCATACATCTTCCCCTCATTACACTTTTTACTTCACAAACTCAAATTTATCCACATCAAACATACCCATATCGGTGATTTTTAGGCGTGGAATAACAGGCAAGGCCATAAAGCTTAGACTGATAAATGGGTCGATATTCGCGGGCACGCCCTGCGTATGCGCCTTCTCCGCAATCTCATCTAGGCTCATAATTAAATTCTCGGTTGGCGCACTACTCATCAGCCCGCAAATATTGAGCGGCACCGTGCCCACAACCTGGCCCTTGTGTACCAAGGTGTACCCACCTTGCACGCGCCCCAGCTCCCTTGCGGCCACTACCATGTCCGCAGGAGTCGTGCCAATCACAATCAAATTGTGCGAATCATGCGCCACTGTCGTCGCTGCCGCGCCATTTTTTAGGCCATAACCACGCAGCAAGCCCAAGCCCACATGCCCCGTGCCGTGGTGCCGCTCCAGCACAGCGATGAGGTACACATCGCCTTTCGCTAGCGCCTCTGCCACGTCCTCGCCACGCATAGACTCCCGC
>USBV01000140.1 GCA_900553055.1 uncultured Phascolarctobacterium sp. | reverse complement strand
ATCTGCGCCGGCGTAGCTGCACCAATTACAGCAAAAAGCCACGATTTTCGGTTCGTAGGTGTTGTTTTCTAACATAATGCATCCACCTCTGCCAAAATTTGTTGATTAGTAAAGCCCTTCAGGTCCATAGCGGTGCTAGGGCAGGCTACGGTGCAGGCACCACAGCCCTGGCACAACGCCTCGTTGACTACCGCTACAATGCGATTTTCGCGGGTGCCCGCCAAGGTAACAACCTGCTTGGTCTCGTAGGAAATAGCACCGTAGGGGCACACATGAGCGCAGGTCTTGCAGCCGCTGCAAATATTCTCATGGCACATAGCAGTGCAGGGATTAGTCTCCAAATGGTCCTTGGCAAGGAGGCCAATAACCTTAGCTGCAGCAGCGCCCGCTTGGGAAACAGTCTCAGGAATATCCTTAGGGCCCTGGCACATGCCGGAAAGGAAGACGCCAGCAGTGGGACTTTCCACTGGGCGCAGCTTGGGATGGGCCTCCACATAAAAATCATCGTTATCAATGCTAGCAGTCAGCATGGTAGCCAGCTTGCGCGCATCCGGCGACGGTTTCACCGCGCCGGCCAGCACTACTAAATCCGGGAACAGCATCAAATGCTTGCCACTGTTTAAATCGCTGGCAAAAACGGTGAGCTTGCCATCGCCATCCACCACAACCTTGCCCACCTGGCCGCGCACGTAATGCACACCATACTCTTCTACGGCACGACGATAAAACTCGTCAAAGCCCTTGCCAGGGGTGCGCACATCAATATAGAAAACAGTTACATCCACGTTGGGATATTTTTCACGAATGTACATCGCGTGTTTAGCATTATACATGCAACAAATCTTGCTGCAATAGGTTTTGCCCCGCTCCGTAGTATCACGGGAACCAACGCAGGACACAATAACGACCTTTTTTGGCTCCTTGCCCGTGGAGGGGCACACCAAATGACCTTCTGTAGGTCCGGCTGCGTTGGTCAGGCGCTCCAGCTGCAGGGAAGAAATAACATCCTTGCTCTGGCCCCAGCCTAGGTCAGCGAATTTATCCAGATTAATCATTTCAAAGCCCGTTGCCAGCACGATGGCTCCGTACTTTTCGGTCAAGAGCTCATCCTGCTGCTCATAATCAATAGCCTCGCAGGGACAAACCTTGGAGCAAATGCCACATTTGCCGGTTTTGAATTTAATGCAGGCCTCCCGGTCAATAACCGGAACCTTGGGAATGGCCTGAGCAAAGGGAATATAAATGGCGCCGCGATTTTTCAGCTCCATATCAAACTCGCTGGGAGTTTTGCGGGAAGGACATTTTTCCGTGCAAATGCCGCAGCCACTGCACATATCCGCCTTTACGCTGCGGGCCTTTTTGCGAATGGTCACTTCAAAATTGCCCACATAGCCACTTACCTTTTCAATCTCGCTATAAGTGTACAGGGTGATATTTTCGTGCTGCGCCGCATCCACCATCTTCGGCGTCAGGATGCAGGCACTGCAGTCCAGCGTCGGGAAGGTTTTGTCCAGCTGGGCCATGCGCCCACCGATGGTGGGCTCCTTCTCCACAATATCAACCTTATAGCCCGCTTCGGCGATGTCCAGCGCTGTTTGGATGCCGGCGATACCGCCGCCAATAACCAGCGCCCGCTTCACCACGTCGCTCTGCCCTGCGTGCAGAGGACTATTGAAGCGCACCTTGGCAATGGCCGCCTTAGCCAGCTTGATGGCCTTGGCCGTAGCTTCTTCTTTATCCTTCAATACCCAGGAGCACTGCTCGCGGATATTGGCAATTTCTACCATGTATGAATTAATGCCCACGCTTTCCGCGCACTTGCGGAAGGTGGCTTCGTGCATACGCGGGGAGCAGGAGCACACTACGATTCTGTCCAGCTTGTAGTCGTGCACAGCCTGACGAATAATTTCCTGACCCTGCTCGGAGCACATATATTTATAATCAGTAGCAAAGGCCACATCAGGCACCTGACGCACAGCCTCCACCACCGTGGCAACATCCACCGTGCCGGCGATATTGCTGCCACACCAACAAACAAAAACACCTATTTTTTGCACGAGGATTCCTCCTATTTATTGTATTTTCTAAAGGCAGCCACCAAAGCCTGCTGGGGCATATCCGCAGGATAATTCTCCAGTGCTTCCGCAGTCAGCTTGTTGCCACCCTGCTGACGAATCACCAGCAGCCGCACTGCTTCCATCACCGCACAGGGGCTCACACCCTTAGGGCAGCGCTGCTCACAGGCCATGCAGGAAAGACATACCCAGGGTGAACGGGCCTTGAGCATTTCTTCGCCATTGCCATTAATCAGCTCCCACACCATGCGGCTGGGCAGCAAATCCATCTTGTCGCCCATGGGGCAGGTGGCACTGCAGCGACCACATTGCACGCAACGCTTCACGTCCGTATCTGCCAGGCGCAGCAGTTCAGCAGTCAATTCCTTATTATTGAACTCCATTACTCTGCACCTCCTTCACCCACGCCCAGTGCCTCTGCCAAAAGCTCGGTGAAATACTGCACCGGCAGCGTACCTGCTTGAGCATTAGCTACCAAATTATACGCACACAGGGGACAAGCTGTAATCAGCTCTTGAGCACCGCAGCTAGCCGCATTTCCCTTGATTTCGCCCACCATGCGCTGGCACAGCTCCTTATTGGTCACAGCCAAATACCCGGCACAGCATTCGTTGCGCATGGTATATTCCACAGGCTTAGCACCCAACGCTTTAATAAAGTCCTCCAAAATCCTTGGACGTTCTGGGTCATCCATGGTCATTACTCGTCCCGGTCTGAGCAGCATACAACCATAGTAGCCTCCAACCAAACGACCTTTCAGAGGATTTTTGATTTGTTTGGCTACATTTTCCCAACCAATTTCATCTCGCAAAACCTCTAAATAATGCAGCACCTTGGTTTCACCCTGATAGGGCTCCTCCAGCTCCAGATAGGCATTGACCTTGGCCGCGATTTCCGGCTTGGTGGCCATATCATGGTTCACCCGCTTCAGCACATGATGGCAGGCACTGCACAGAGTAACCAGCACGCCACCGTTGGCCTTGGCCGCAGCTAGTGCCCGCACTGCGCTCAGTCGTTCCGCAATGGCATCGGGAGCCATGGGATAAACAGCGCCACAGCACTGCCACTCAGGCAGTTCCACCAGTGGGAAGCCCAAAGCCTCCGCAGCACGCCGAGCAGCCATATCCAGCTTTTTCGCCTTCGTCGAAAGCGTGCAGCCAGGATAATAATTATAAATCATTTCATTCCCTCCCTTGAGGCACAAAAAACACAAAACAACCTTGACTAAAAATTGCTTTTCCTAGTATGTATTCTACACAAATCGGATTTTTACTGCTAAGCAACTAAAAATATTTATAAGAAATTGCGGCTGATTTCCTCAAACAGAAGTCTCAACCGCAATTTTTAGCTTAGATTAAAGTATATGCAATTTTAATCCTGCCAATAATCAAGCTTTTGGGTAATACCGATGGATTTAGCTACGAAAACAGGGTTTTTGCCTGCTTCACGTTGCTTGCCATAGTCATCCATAGCTTTAAGAGCAGGCCCACCCAGGATACAAATAACCGGCAGGTTGATAATAGCCATGCAGCCCATAAGCACATCGGCCAAGTCCCACATTAGTCCCATGCTGGAGCCAGCACCGATGAAAATTACTACGCAGGCGATAGCACGATAAATCATATTGAAGGTAGGACCGGGCACCGCCTTCATAATGTAGGCAAAGCAGTTGTCAACATAGTACAAATTGCCCAGCAAGGTAGTGAAGGCAAAAAGCACCATGGATACAGTGATGAACACCTTCGCTACGCCGCCCATGGAAGCAGCTAAAGCGGTCTGTACATAGAGCGCACCAGCCAGCTCCTTTACAGGCTCCACGCCGGAGGTCATGCACATGAAGGCAGTAGCAGTACAAATCAGCAGGGTGTCGATAAATACGGACAGCATTTGTACCAATCCCTGCTTTACAGGATGGGATACATCTGCTGCAGCGGCAGCGTTAGGAGCAGAGCCCACGCCTGCCTCATTGGAGTACAGGCCACGCTTGATGCCAAACATAACACAGGAACCGGCGAAGCCAGAGAAGATAGCTTGGAAATCAAAGGCTTGGCTAAAGATTTTGCCCACAACTGCAGGTAGCTGGTCAATATTGATCAAAGTCAGCACGAAGGCCACAGAAATATAAATTACGCCCATGATGGGTACCAGGGTAGAGGTGGCTGCAATCACGCGACGACCGCCGCCAAAGAGGCAGTAGCCTACCAGCACAGCCAAAATACCACCAATTACCCATGGGGTAGTAGCTTCATTATAGAAGGAATAAGCGATAAAGGTGGACTGCAGATTATACGCGCAAAGCATATTAAAGCCCACGCCATAGGTAGCAATCAAAGCGATGCTAAAGATAACAGCCAAAGCTCTGCTGCCCAAAGCAGCCTCGATATAGTAAGCCGGCCCA
>USBV01000139.1 GCA_900553055.1 uncultured Phascolarctobacterium sp. | reverse complement strand
CGGCGAGGCTTATATTCGCGGCATTGCCGGCGAACGCTTCTGCATTCGCAATAGCGGCGTAAACGCTGTTATCGAAGGCGTGGGTGACCATGGCTGCGAATATATGACCGGCGGTACCGTAGTAATTTTGGGCAAAACCGGGCGCAATTTTGCAGCAGGCATGAGCGGTGGCGTAGCCTATGTACTGGATTTGGAGGGCGACTTTGCCTCCTATTGCAATAAAGAAATCGTTTTGCTGGAGCCCCTGGAGGCCATCAACGACAGCCTGACTGTGAAGAAGATGATTCTAAATCATGCGGAATATACCGGCAGCAAGCTGGCTCTGGATATTTTGGAAAACTGGAGCAAGTACCAAAGCAAATTTGTGAAGGTTATTCCTAAGGACTACAAGAAGGTTATGGAAAAGCTGAACGATTATCTGCAGCAGGGTGTGGATATGGAAACTGCAACCCTGAAAGTTTTTGAGGAGGTGAAGGCATAATGGGTAAGCCTACCGGATTTATGGATTATAAGCGCCAGGAGCTTAGCCAACGGCCTTGCGCAGAACGCATACAGGATTGGGAAGAGATTAAAACCAGCAGCCTGCCTCATGCTGAGGAGCTACGCTGTCAGGCAGCGCGCTGCATGGATTGCGGCGTGCCCTTTTGCCACAGCGGCATGACGCTGAACGGCATGGTGAGCGGTTGCCCCCTGCACAATCTGATGCCTGAATTCAACGATTTAATATATCGCGGCATGGACGATTTTGCCTATGCTCGTTTGAATAAAACCAATAATTTCCCGGAGTTCACCTCCCATGTGTGCCCCGCTCCCTGCGAGGGTGCCTGCAATGCTGGCTTGGTAACTGCTCCGGTAACGATTAAAAATATCGAACAATACATTATCGAGAATGCCTTTGATAAGGGCCTCGTCAAACCCAATATCCCTGCTAAGCGTAGCGGCAAAAAGGTAGCCGTAGTAGGCAGCGGCCCTGCGGGCCTAGCCTGCGCTGACCAGCTTAACAAGGCCGGTCATCTGGTAACCGTCTTTGAGCGTGCGGATAGACCCGGCGGCTTGTTGATGTATGGCGTACCCACCATGAAGCTGTCCAAGGACACGGTAATGCGCCGTGTGCGGCTTTTGGAGGATGCTGGCGTAAACTTTGTGCTGAATGCTGAGGTTGGTGCCAAGATTTCTTCCAGCACGCTTTTAGAAGAGTACGACGCTGTGGTACTGTGCACCGGCGCAACTCAACCGCGCGATATTGATGTCAAGGGACGCGAGCTCGAGGGTATTTACTTTGCCAAGGAGTTCCTGCACAATGTGACGAAAAGCTATCTTGATAGCAATTATGAGGACGGCCTTTTCGTCGATACCAAGGATAAGGATGTTGTCATCATCGGCGGTGGCGACACCGGCAATGACTGCATGGCGACAGTTATTCGTCAGGGCTGCCGCAGCGTGAAGCAGCTGCAGCACAATCCCTGCCTACCGCATTCAAGAACGGAGCAAAATCCTTGGCCGGAATTTCCGAAGGTGTTTACCACCGATTATGGCCAAGAGGAAGCCATTGCTAAATTTAAAGAGGATGCGCGCGAGTTTTGCGTGATGACACAGGAATTTTTGGGCGAGGATGGACATGTGACGGGACTGCGCATTTGCCAAAACACCATGCAAGTGATTAACGGCAAGCGCGTTGAGGTGCCCGTGCCTGGGACTGAACGCGTTATTCCTGCTCAGGTGGTGCTTTTGGCTATGGGCTTTGCTGGTAGCGAGCAACGCTTGGTGGATGAATTCCATGTGCATAAAAATGCACTTGGCTCCATTGCAGCGAATGATAAGGATTATAAGACCAGCGCACCCGGTGTCTTCGTAGCTGGTGATGCGCGTCGTGGCCAAAGCCTAGTTGTATGGGCGATCGCTGAGGGCCGAGGCGCAGCCGAGGCAGTGAATAAGTATTTAGCTTCTATGTAAAATTTTTTACATTTTTTTAGCCTTGAAAAGTTTCTCGAAAACTTGTAAAAAAATAGCTTTTCTTCGAGTTTTGTTCTATGTTATAATACAAGTGTACAATTGTAGTTTTACAATTCGGCTATTATTTTAGGAAAGAGGCGAAGGAAATTATGAAGAAGTTTTTAGCTCTAATGATGATGATCGTTATGGCCTTTACTGTGGCTGCGTGCGGCGGTGGCGGAGACAAAAAGGCCGACAATAAGGCTGCAGCTGGTAAGGTAGACCGCAGCAAGGAATTCATCACTGTATTGACCGGCCCCACCAGTGGTATTTACTTCCCGATTGGCGGTGCCTTCTCCAAGGTTGTTGGTGAAATGGGCTACAAGACCTCTGCAACTGCGACCGGTGCAACTGCAGAAAACATCAACGCTATTTTGACTGGCAAGGGTGAAATGGCTATTGCCATGAGCGACTCCGTTATCCAAGCTGTTGAAGCCTTTGGCGCATATCAGGGCAAACCGAAAGCAGAAAACCTTCGCGCTATGATGGGTCTGTGGCCGAACGTTTGCCAAATCGTTACCACTAAAGACAGCGGCATCACTAAGTTTACCGATTTGAAGGGCAAACGCGTAGGCGTTGGCGCTCCTAACTCCGGCGTAGAGCTGAATGCTCGTATGATGTTCGAAGCTCACGGCATGACCTATAAAGATGCAAAAGTTGACTACCTCTCCTACGGCGAAGCTATTGACCAAATTAAGAACGGTCAATGTGACGTTGCATTCGTAACCTCCGGTCTTGGCAATGCTACCATTAAAGAATTGGGCACTGCTAAAGAAATCGTATTCGTTCCCGTTGAAGGCGAAGCTCTGAAGAAATTGACTGCTAAATATCCCTTCTATGTAGAATGGAAGATTCCGAAAGAAACCTATGGCACCAAGGTTGACACCACTACCGCAGCTGTTATGAACATCATGCTGGTTAGCAAAAACCTGTCCGATGATGTTGTATACGATCTGCTGACCGGCATTTACTCTCAAAAGGGTTTGGAAACCATTGGCGCATCCCATGCAACTGCTAAGCGCGAAATTAAACCTGAAACCGCACTGCGCGGCATCAAGGGCACTTCCGTTAAGCTGCATCCCGGTGCTGAAAAGTACTACAAAGAGAAAGGCATGCTGAAATAATTCATGTCCTTCATGTCAAAGAAGACATTTACCTTATTCCTATTCTTAAGCATCGTTGCTGCCGGCCTTTTTGGCTGGCAGCATCTATATTCTAAGGACAAAATTTTGCGTATCTATGATTACCAAACGAAAAAAGAGTATGTGCGCTATCCTGTGAAAACAGGAGATAAGCTCTTTTTCGGTTGGATTCACTCCTGGGAGCGCATCTCCTGGCACGAGTATTATCATATTAATCAGGATAATACCTTGGAGCTGGATGCGATATCGTTTCCTGCCTTTGGCGCGGGTATTCCCGAAAACAAGGGCAAGCGGACGAGAATAGAAAAGGGACGCATCTATATGGAAGAAATTGGCCAAATATTTCCACATTTTGTCTGGATTAACTCCCATTTGGCCACTCGGGAAATTAAGGTAAATGATGTTTTAGTAACCAGCGGGAGAATATTACCCGAGCACACTCGTTTAGTTTTAGTAATTGAGAGGAGGGGACTTTTTGATGCAGAATACTAAAGATAAAGCTGCGGAGCAAGAAGTAGCTATTAGTACCGAAGCTAGTGCGGAAATGCAGAGCAAATCTGAGGAGATTATCAAGAAATTAGATAAGGAATCCACCACTAGAACCTTCTCCGGCACAATGAAGAAAATTTTCTTCGTGCTGTGCATCCTCGTGTCCTGTTATCATTTGTATACGGCGACCTTTGGTCCGCCCCTAACTTTGATTCACCGATCTATTCACGTTTCCATGATGCTGGTTTTAACCTTCCTCATGTACCCCATGTGTAAGAAATCCAGTTTCACCACTCCGTCCATTCTGGACTGGATTTTGGTAGCTCTGTCCTTGGCAGCTCCTATCTACATTTCTACTGACTATCAAGGCTTTGTGGAAAGAGCGGGCAATGCCAATACCACGGATATGATTATGGCTACCCTGCTGGTAGCGCTGGTGCTGGAGGCATCCCGTCGCGTCAGCGGCAATGTGCTGTCTCTGTTGAGCTTGGTTTTCATAGCTTATGGCCTCTTTGGTCGCTCCATGCCGGGCATGTTCATGCACCGTGGCTATGACTGGACCAGCCTTTCCAATCATTTCTTTGCTAATACGGAAGGTATTTATGGCACCTCTGTTAACGTTGCTGCCAGCTACATCTTCCTCTTTATCCTCTTTGGTGCGGTTATGAGTAAATCCGGCATGGGACAGCTGTTTAACGATTTGGCACTGGCTTTGGCTGGCCATACCAAGGGCGGGCCGGCGAAGGTATCCGTTATCGCCTCCGGTTTCTTGGGCTCCATTAACGGCTCCGCTGTTGCTAACGTTGTAACCACCGGCGCCTTCACCATTCCCTTGATGAAGAAAACCGGTTATTCCAAGGATTCCAGAATCAAATTTGCGGGTACAGTATATGACTCAGAAATGTTAATGAAAATTCGGGAAAATGCATATGGATATTTTCATGGTCAT
>USBV01000138.1 GCA_900553055.1 uncultured Phascolarctobacterium sp. | reverse complement strand
CTGCCCCTGGCAGTGTATAGTGCGGTGGCCGCCGGTGATTTTGACGCGGCGGGCATATATGTCGCCATCATTTTAGTCATTTGCTTCGCCGTAGTCATTGGCCTCAACTATTATCAATACAAGGTTAAACAGCAACAGGAGGGCTCCAGATGAGAAAATTACTCGTATGTGCTATGTGCATGCTCATACTGTTGGCGTTGGGCTGCGCTGGTGAGAGCAAAAGGACAGCCAATAATAATGCTAAAGCACAAAAGGTTGTGCACCTTGCTGCGGCAGCCAGTCTCGAAAAGGTCTTTGAGCAGCAGCTCATACCCATGTTCACGAAAAAGCATCCGCATCTAAAAATTCAGGGCATCTATGATGCGAGCGGCAAGCTGCAGAGCCAAATCGAAAATGGCCTCAGTGCCGACATCTTCATCTCCGCCGCTACTAAACAAATGCAGGCCTTGGATAAAAAGGGCTATCTGGACAGCGCCAGCATTAAGCCGCTTTTAGAAAATAAGCTTGTTTTAATCGTGCCTGCTAAGAGCGCAAGTGATATCAAGGAGTTCAAGGACATCGCCAAGGCTAAGCATCCCACTATTGGCGACCCGGCTAGCGTGCCCGCAGGTCAATATGCACGCGAAGCACTCGCCAGCCTCGGCCTGTGGCAGCAAATCGCGCCCAAAGCCAGCCTCGGCACCAACGTAACGCAGGTGCTACACTGGGTGGGAGAGGGCAGTGCCGATGCAGGCCTAGTCTATGCCACGGACGCCGCCTTAATCAAGGATAAGGTGCGCGTAGTGGCTGAGGCGCCTGCTGGCTCCCTCAAAAAGCCCATCATTTATCCTATTGGCATTTTGAAAAATGCTCCTCAAACCAATGCGGCCAAGGAATTGGCAAGCTTTTTGCAAACGGATGAAGCTATGCAGGCCTTTGCTAAATATGGCTTTGCCAGAGCAAAATAAATGCTGATAAGGCTCTGAAAAGAGCAGAATATGACTAGTTAATTAAAAAAAGAGCTAGGAGAATAGATTATGAAGCTAATTAAAACGCAAGACGCCGTGGGCAGCGTGCTCTGCCACGATTTAACGCAAATCATCAAGGGCGTAACCAAGGACGCCGTTTTTCGCAAGGGACATATCGTGCAGCCGGAGGATATCCCCGTGCTGCTTTCCATTGGCAAGGAGCATCTTTATGTGTGGGAGGCGGATGAAAGCATGCTGCACGAAAACGATGCCGCCCGCATCCTGTGCGATTTGTGCAAAAACGAGCAGATGCTGGAATCCGACGTCAAGGAGGGCAAAATCGAGCTTAGCGCCGCCATGGACGGCCTCTTTAAGGTGGATGGCAAGCGCCTGGCGCTCGTCAACGGCTTTGCACAGATGATGATTGCTACGCGCCACGGTAACACTCCCGTGAAGAAGGGCGATAAGCTGGCCGGCACGCGTATCATTCCTTTGGTTATTGAAAAAGCCAAAATGCAGGCCGTGCAGGAGCTGTGCGGCGAGGAGCCGCTTTTAAAACTCATGCCTTATAAGCTAAAAAAGGCCGCCGTAATTGCCACCGGCAGCGAGGTTTTCACCGGTCGCATTAAGGATACTTTCACCCCCGTAATTGTGGAAAAGCTGGCGGAATACGGCGTGGAGGTTATGCATAAGCAAATTTTGGGCGACGATCCCGATGCTGTGACTGCCGCCATCAAGAGTGCAATCGAAGAAAAGGGCGCGGAGCTAGTCTGCTGCACCGGTGGCATGAGCGTGGACCCCGATGATAAAACGCCCTTGGCAATTAAAAACACCGGCGCGCAGATTATTTCCTATGGCGCACCTGTTTTGCCCGGCGCGATGTTCCTTTTGGCCTATTATGGCGACAGCAAGGTGCCCGTCATGGGCTTGCCCGGCTGCGTAATGTACGCCAAGCGCACGATTTTTGACTTAGTATTGCCCAGAGTCATCGCCTGCGACAGGGTGAGCGCCGAGGAATTGGCCGCCCTAGGCGAGGGCGGACTATGCTTAAATTGCCCCGTGTGCACCTATCCCGCCTGCGGCTTTGGTAAGGGGTGGTAAGATGAGCTATGTAGCGCCGCAAAAATTTCACGTCAAGGTGCGCGTGTATAACGAAGAAATCGCCTTTGGCAAGGGTATTGCCCAAATATTAGCGCTGGTGCAGCGCCATGGCTCGCTCGCTGCGGCCTACAAGGAAATGGGCATGTCCTCCAGCAAGGCGTGGAAAATATTACACCGGGCCGAGGCAGATTTGGGCTATCCCTTGCTTAAGGGCGTCAGCGGTGGCGCGCACGGCGGGGGCACGGTGCTCACGCCCGAGGGTGAAGAGCTCCTGGCAAAATTTACCGCATTTGATCATGCCGTTCAAAGCTTTGCCCAGGCAACCTTTCAGAATGTCTTTGGGCAGGGGCAAGAAAAGCAGCCAAAAAATCCACAGTAATCACAGTAAAAATATACTCAAATTCCTATTCTTTTTCACAAAATGCTACCTTTTTCTTGACTAAATATGTGGCCCGTTGTATAATTAATTTGCTTATTATTAGAACTAAATCTTATTTAGAGACTATAATTAGCAACAATCTATACACAGTTAATATTTAAACACTGTGAGCTAGTGAAGGAAGGTACAAAAATGAGTGTATTTGGTGCTGCAATTGATTATTTTGTAAAGGGTGGACCTGTAATGTGGCCACTATTATTTTGCTCCCTTGCTACTGTGGGCATAGGTGTGGAACGCTTTTTATATTATAAACAAGCGGATAGCGGCAAAGAATTCACCAAAAAGTTTTGCGGCTATATTGAAGAGGACGATTGGCTCAATGCCAAAAGATTGGCCGATGCTACTAAGGGCGAGGTTGCTAAGCTAGCCACCATCGTTATGGCGCGTCATGGTAATTTTGAACGCTTGGAGGGCTTCATTGCCGCCCGTGCCGAGCGTGCTATCGATAAATTTGAGAAGAATCTGGGTTATTTGGGCGTTATGGTATCACTTTCTCCAGTGTTGGGCCTTTTGGGCACCATCACCGGCATGATTTCGTCCTTTAATGCGCTCAACGAAAGAAGCACCAATCCCATGGCTGTAACCTCCGGCATTGGCGAATCCTTGATTACCACCGTTTTTGGCCTGTGCATCTCCATCGTGGCTATTTTGTTCCATGCATATTTTACCCGCCGCATGAAGGGCGTTACCATGGATATCGAAGAAATGAGCAATACCCTGCTGGAGGCAATTGCCAAAAATATTTGTGATGATAATTGTGGAGGGCACAAGCAATGATTAAGCTGAGGCAAAGAGATGGTGGAAAAGCACCAGAGCCGATGCTGAGCCCCATGATTGATATGATTTTTTTGCTGCTGGTGTTCTTCATCATCAGCACCATGTATATGAGCGAAATCAAGACCATTCCCATTCGCTTGCCGGTGGCCCAGCATTCGCAAACCGTGAGCAAGAGCAATTTTACGGTGACGATTAAAAAGGATGGCAGCATTTTTCTGGATGAAACAGCCATCGATGTGGAGCAGCTGGTGGCTAATGCAGCAGCAGAAAGCAAGCGCGACTCCTCCTTTTCGGTGATTATTCGTGCGGAGGGGGATGCGGAGTATCGCACTGTGATTCAGCTGATGGATAAGCTGAAGGGTGCAGGTGTAACCCGCTTTGGCCTCGCTACGGATGTGGGTGATGGCAAATGAAGGATGAACAAAAGCGTTATGGTACTGCGCTAGGTACGGCGGTAGCTGTGCATGTACTCTTTGCGCTCGTGATTGGCATCTTTGGCTATCGCTTTGTGAGCCGTCCTCCCCAAATTTTGGAGGTGGCCTTAGTTGGCGGCGGTGGCGGTGCCCCCGAGCAGTTGGAGGAGCAGCAGGATAACAGCATTTTGCGCAGCATCGACGATATTATCGACAAAAGGCTGAAGCCCGAAACAAAAAAGGTAGTCACCAAAAAAACGGTGCCCAGCACTAAGCCCCAGCCAGGGCATGGCAATAATCAGACTAGCGGCCCCAGCAATGCCACAGGCAATGGTAGCGGTACTGGTAGCGGTACTGGCAGCGGCAGTGGTGATGGCGCAGGTGCCGGCGAAGGCCGTGGCGTGCCTGTAACACCGCCACGCGTGGTGTCGGCAATGCAGCCCAAGTACCCCAGCTCTGCACGCAGTGCTGGCATTGAAGGCGTGGTGGGCGTCAAGATGCTCGTCAACGCCAGTGGTAAGGTTACGGAGGCCATCGTGGTGCGCTCCTCCGGCAATGCAGCTCTGGACGAGGCGGCGGTGGCTGCTGTGTATAAATGGCGCTTTACGCCTGCGAAGGACAAATTTGGCCAAAAGGCACCCTGCTATGTAACGCAGGGCATTCGCTTCGACCTAAAAAGATAGACTAATAGTTTCTTTTCGCTAGACTGCCTGATGGAGACAAGGCGCCGGACGGCAGTCTTTTTCCTATAGCGCAGCTTGGCAAATTTTTGGAGGTGTAGTCAGTGTTTTTTAAAAGCAATCGCAAAGGCTTCTTGCTGCTGGCTATGCTTCTTTGTTTTTGTATAGTCTGCTCTGGCTGCGGCAAGCCCAGGTTTGCCAAGCCTGCAGGCCAGCCCCTGTATACGCT
>USBV01000137.1 GCA_900553055.1 uncultured Phascolarctobacterium sp. | reverse complement strand
TGCCCGGGCGTGCGGTTCGGTTGGCACCTGTCAGAGCTTGACAGGTGCTTTTTTGCTATAGGGGGTTGTTGACAACATTCCTCAAAAGGAATAAAATAAGAAAGGAGTATAGTGTATGTTTGAAGTTGATTTTTATAGATTACCTAATGGGGAGGCTCCTGTTGAAACTTTTCTAGATAGTTTGGATATAAAGATGCGTAATAAAGCATTGTATTCCTTGTCAATTTTAGAGGAATTTGGCAATCAATTAAAAGAGCCTTATTCAAAGGCCATGGGAGATGGAATTTTTGAGTTAAGGGTAAGTTTGGCTAATGACATAACTAGGATATTTTATTTCTTCTGTGTAGGAAAAAGGATAATACTCACAAATGGCTTCGTGAAAAAAACGCAAAAGACGCCCAAAAGTGTTATAGAGCTAGCAAAATCTTATAAAAAGGATTATGAGGATAGGTTTAATTGAGGAGGCTGGGAAGAATGAGCGATTTAAGGAAGTATTTAAATAAGCAGTTACAAAATCCTGAATTTAAAGTAGAACATGAGAGGACGAAAGCAGAGTATGAGGTGGTTAGGGCTTTAATTGCTGCACGAATTGAAGAAAACATGACTCAGCAACAGTTGGCAGAGAGATCCGGTATAAGACAGTCAAATATCAGCAGAATAGAAAATGGTACTTGTAGCCCTACTATTGCCACTTTAGAGTCCTTAGCTCGAGGATTGAACAAGAGGCTGGTAATTTCTCTTGAATGACATATTTTTTAACTGGCCAACGATGTGACAGTGAAGCTTGTTAATGCCAAGGGCAAACAAGGCCAGGTAAATACTTTGCTCAAGAATTTTTTGCAATATGTGATGACTAATGAGCCTGTTGATGATTTTACAGAGGATGTGGAACGTCAGGTATGGGCGGTAAAGAACGATAAGAAAGCGAGGGAGGAATATATGGTACTGCAAGCTGAATTGAGAGATACGGAAATTGTTGCTTTTGAAGCTGGTGAAGCTAAGGGACATGCAGCTGGCCTTGCAGAAGGCCGTGACGAGGGCCTTGCTCAGGGCCTTGCAGAAGGCGAGGCAAAGAAAAGCAGGGAAACAGCCCTCGAAATGTTGAAGGATAGAGAGCCACTGACTAAGATTATGAAGTACTCAAAGCTGGCCAAAGAAGATATTCTATTGCTGGCTAAAGAAAACGGTATTGAGGCAGTAGTGGCCTAAGTTAATCATTTAGTAATGCAGAAGCGCCTCGGCAATAGCGAGAGATGGTTGTGCTAATCACATCTACTCGCTACGTCGGGGCGCTGTTTTTTTGCAATAATAATATGCTGCTAAGGCAGGAAAAAGCATATTATTAGAGAAATATACCCATATACTTTTTACACAAAGGATAAATTTATGGATAAAATAACCCTCAACTACTACAACACCCACGCCAAGGACTTTATCCAAGGTACGGTGGCTGTGGATTTTCATATAACTCAAGATAAATTTTTGGCGCAGCTGGAAAAGGGAGCTAGCATTTTGGATTTTGGTTGCGGCAGTGGGCGCGATACTAAGTACTTTTTGGAGCGCGGCTTTGCGGTAGAGGCCACAGATGGCTCGGCGGAGCTGTGCAAGCTGGCCAGCGAGTACACAGGCATCAAGGTCAAGCAAATGCTCTTTAGCGAGCTGGATGCAGTGGAAAAATATGACGGCATCTGGGCGTGCGCTTCCATTTTGCATTTGGCGTGGGAAGAGCTGGTGGCTGTGCTGCAGAAAATGGTGCTTGCAGTGAAGGCTGGTGGCGTCATTTATACGTCCTTTAAATACGGCCAGTTCACGGGCGAGCGCAACGGCAGATTTTTTACCGATTTGGATGAAAAGGGATTGGCGAGGCTGCTCAAGGAAGTGGGCGGACTGGAAGTAAAAGAGCTGTGGATTACGGGGGATGTGCGTCCCGGCAGGGGTGAAGAAAAATGGTTGAATGTGCTGCTCACGAAGTGCAGCGAGAAATAGAGGTTGAGCCCATTAGCGTCATCACGGGCGACAACAATTATAAAAAATTTCTTTATTACCAACTAAAAATGAGCATTCGCCAGGCGGACGCCATCGACATTGTGGTTTCCTTCTTGATGGAAAGCGGAGTGCGCATGCTGCTAAAGGATTTGCAGGCGGCGCTGGACCGCGGCGTAAAAATTAGGCTGCTCACTGGCAACTATTTGGGCATTACCCAGCCCGCGGCGCTGTATCTGATCAAAAAAGAGCTGGGTAATAGGGTGGATTTGCGCTTTTATAACGACACCACGCGCTCCTTCCATTCCAAGGCCTATATCTTTCATTATGGGGATCAGGGCGAGATTTTTATTGGCTCCTCCAACATCTCCCGCAGCGCGTTGACCGCTGGCATCGAGTGGAATTATCGGCTGATTAAGCGCATTGACGAGGAAAGCTTCACGGCCTTTTATGAAACCTTTAATGATTTGTTCGAGCATCATTCCATTGTGGTGGATGATGCGGTGCTGCAAAGCTATTCCAAAAGCTGGCACAAGCCCAGTGTGGCCAAGGATTTGGAGCGCTACGAAATTAAGGAGGACGAAAATACCCGTGTTAGCTATTTGTTCCAGCCCCGTGGTGCACAAATCGAGGCCCTGTATGCCTTGAACAGCTCTCGCGAGGAGGGTGCGACCAAGGGCGTAGTGCAGGCGGCGACCGGTGTGGGCAAAACCTATTTGGCGGCCTTTGACAGCGTCAACTTTAAGCGCGTGCTGTTTGTGGCTCACCGTGAGGAAATTTTGCGTCAGGCGGCGGAGTCCTTTAAAAATGTGCGTCCAGCAGATAGTAGTGGCTTTTTTATGGGCCAGCACAAGGACACGGATAAGCAGCTGATTTTTGCTTCCGTGGCGACCTTGGGCAAGGAAAAGTATTTAAGCGAGGAGTATTTTCCCAGGGATTATTTTGATTATATGGTGGTGGACGAGTTCCATCACGCCGTAAATAAGCAGTATCGTAATATCGTAGAATATTTTACGCCCAAGTTTTTGCTGGGCTTGACGGCGACGCCGGACCGCATGGACGGACGCAATATTTTCGAGCTGTGTGATTATAACGTGCCCTATGTAATTACGCTGCAGGAGGCCATCAACAAGGGGATGCTGGTGCCCTTCCATTATTATGGCGTGTATGATGAGACAGATTATTCTGGTATGCGCTTTGTGGGCGGGCGTTATAACGAGCAGGATTTGAACGCGGCCTATGTGGGAAACAAAAGGCGCAGTGACTTGATTTATAAGCATTATTTGAAATATTGCTCCCAAAGGGCGTTGGGCTTTTGCTGCTCCCGACTGCATGCGGAGATGATGGCCAAGGATTTTTGTGAGCGTGGCGTGCCTGCAGTGGCAGTGTATAGCGATGCTCAAGGGGAATTTGCCGAGGATAGGCAGCAGGCTATTTCCAGGCTGGTGAAGGGCGAGATCAAGGTGATTTTTTCCGTGGATATGTTCAATGAGGGCGTGGATATTCCTAGTGTGGACATGGTGATGTTTTTGCGTCCCACGGAAAGCCCCATTGTCTTTTTGCAGCAGCTGGGCAGGGGCCTGCGCACGTATAAGGGCAAGCATTATTTGAATGTGTTGGATTTTATTGGCAATTATGCTAAGGCCGAGCGGGCGCCCTATATGCTGGCGGGCAAGACTACTAGCGGTGGCAGGACGCTGACGCGGGGCGAGCTGGAGTATCCCGATGATTGTATCGTGGATTTTGATATGCCGCTTTTGGATTTGTTCCAGCGCTTGGAGCAGCGGCGCTTGCATATTAAGGAGCGCATTCAGCAGGATTTTGTGCGCGTGCAGGAGTTCTTGGGGAAGGTGCCGACGCGCATGGAGCTTTTTACCTATATGGATGACGATATATACTACCTGTGCCTGAAAAATGCTAAGGAGAATATTTTTAAGAATTACTTGGCTTTTAAGGAGCAAATGGGGCTGCTTACGGCAGCGGAGCAGGAGCTTTGTGCAGGCGTAGGCAAGGAGTTTGTGCATCTTTTGGAGACCACGGATATGACAAAGGTGTACAAGATGCCTGTGCTGCGGGCCTTTTATAATGGTGGACAGGTGCGCATGGCGGTGACGGAGCAGGAGCTTTTGGCCAGCTGGAAGGCGTTTTTCCATGACGGCACCAATTGGAAGGATTTGAAGAAGGAGATTACGCTTGATGAGTTCCGTGCCATCAGCGACAAGGCGCATTTGAGCAATATTTTGCGCAATCCGGTGAAATTTTTGAAGGCTAGCGGCAGAGGCTTTTTTGTGGAGCGGGATGACTATCCTATTGCTCTGGCGGAGTCGCTTGCTAGTGTTGTGAATAACCCCGCCTTCGTGGCTGAGCTGAAGGATATTATCGAGTATAGGACCATGGAGTACTACCGGAGCCGGTACGAGGGGAAGGAGTAGGGGGTGCAGGGTATAAAATGAAATTAGTCACTTCTATTACCAAGTCTTTGTGCATTGTGCTGTATTTAGTGTCGCTAGTTTTGGGCAGTATTAACTGCGCCTACGCATATAAGGAGGAGCTATTGGACCTTGAAGAGGAAAAGTCGGATATAGAGGACAGGATAGAGGAGCGCCGGGCCCGCGGCAAGAGTTATGACG
>USBV01000136.1 GCA_900553055.1 uncultured Phascolarctobacterium sp. | reverse complement strand
AGGCCGAACATTTTTAGTCATGTCTTCTCTCATTGAGCTGCTCCTTCTTGAGCTGCCTTAGCCTTTTGCGCTAAAATCGCCTGCAAACGGCCACAGCTCATTTCGCCCTCGTGGCACACGCCCTCGGATACACAGGTGGGACCGGCATTTTCAAAAATTACCGGCGCTACATCCTTTACCTGGCGCAGCATCTCGTTAGCCAGTGCGCGAATTTCCCATTGCGCGCGGGTGCAGCAGCGCAGGCTGAAGAAATTTAAAAGCGAACGCGCATTAAAGGTGCAAACGATTTTGGTTTCCGTAGCATTGGGCAGAATATAGCGAGCATCCTCAGCTAGCACGCCTGCTGCGGTAAATTCATTGTATAAATCCTGAATCTCCGCCATTAGGGCGTCGAATTTAGCCTTGGCTGCGGGATTCTTTGCAATTGAGGGGGGCACAATGGTTTCAAAATCATGCTCCTTCACATAGCGTTGGGATTGCTGGGAATAGGAGGCAATGCGGTGACGCACCAATTGATGCGTCAAAACGCGGGACACACCTTCGATAGCAAAGGTAAAGGTCACATGCTCCAAAGTGGAAAAATGCCCCATGCTCACCAGCTTACGCACCAATTTAGCAGCCTGCTCATCACTGATTTTTTCTTCCAATTGGGCAGCACCAATGGGAGAATAACACAAGCGAGCACTCATGGCCACTGTGCGCTCGGGCTCCGGGGTATAACGCACTAATTTAACCTGCATGGTCATAAAGCATCCTCCTTTCGCATAAACATAGGATTAATATCTCATAATTTTATTTTGCTAAGCTAGCGCTGATGATTTTAAAGGAAGCATCCAAAAGCTCCTCTAAACGCTCCTCGCGCTCCTCCAAAAACAGATAGCCTAACAGTGCTTCAAAGGCCGTCGCCATGCGATATTGATGCACGGAAGCACTCTTGGGTACCGTTGATTTAGCGTTGCGTCCTCTATGGAACACTTGGCTTTCCTCATCGGTCAAGCCAGCCTCTAAGCCTTCCATAGCTACGGATTGGCACACTGCGCTCACATACTTCATGCCCAAATCATTAAGCACGCGCACATGACCGGAGGTGGGCAACAATCTTAAGCGCACATACATGGAAAAAACCACGTCGCCGATATAGGCCAGCACGATGGGATTCATTTGCTTAGCATCTATATTATTAAGAGCAGCGCCGCCCTCCGCCTGGCAGGCGGCGAGGGCGTGCTCCTTTAACAGCTGGTATTGGGCAAATTTCATTGCTTAGACCACTTTACGCCTTGGGGAGTATCCTGCAGCACAATACCGATAGCGCCCAGCTTGTTGCGCAGCTCGTCAGCCAAAGCATAGTTTTTAGACTTGCGTGCATCCTGACGCATAGCAATCAGCATTTCCACCAGCTCTGCTTCCTTGCTGTCACCGGCTTCAGCGGCTGCGGGAGCAGCAGCTTTTTCCAAAACACCGATGATGGAAGCCATTTCGGCAAAGGCAGCAGCGAAGGCAGCTACCAGCTTGCCATCGGGCTTAATGCCTGCATCGGTAATATTTTTGTGATATACATTAATTTCCTTGGCCAGTGCAAACCAGTAGCTAATAGCCAAAGCGGTGTTGAAGTCATCACGCATAGCTTCCAGGAAGGACTCACGCAGCTCGGCAACCTTGGCACGCAAAGCCAGGCTTTCCTCGGTGGGACCAGCGTTCATCATAGCTTCCAGATTGGTCAGGGTTTCTTGTGCACTACGCAAACGAGCCAGGCTCTTTTCTGCTTCCTTCAGGCGAGCATCGCTAAAGTCCAGCGGGCTGCGGTAATGGGTAGAAACGATGAAGAAGCGCAGAGTTTCGGGCTCAAAATGCTCCAGAATGTCGATAACCATGAAGAAATTGCCCAAGGACTTGGACATTTTTTCGTTATCAACGGTGATGAAGCCATTGTGCAGCCAGTAGTGTACAAAGGGATGGCAGCCAGTGCAGCCCTCTGATTGCGCGATTTCGTTCTCGTGATGGGGGAAAATCAAATCGCTGCCGCCACCGTGGAAGTCGAATGATTTGCCCAGATATTTCATGCTCATGGTGGAGCATTCAATGTGCCAGCCAGGGCGGCCATTGCCCCAGGGGCTCGGCCAGGAGGGCTCGCCAGGCTTAGCAGATTTCCACAGCGCAAAGTCCATCGGATTTTGCTTGCGGTCGTCCACGTCCACACGCGCGCCAGCCATCATATCCTCAATATTACGACCGGACAGTTGGCCATAATGCTTAAATTTTTCTACGCTATAGAAAACGTCGCCGTCCACTACATAAGCATAGCCATTATCAATCAAGCTTTGTACGGTGCCAATGATATCCTCGATATGCTCGGATACGCGCGGATAAACATGCGCACGGCGTACATTCAGCTTATCCATTACTTCAAAATAGGAATCGATGTAACGGTTGCAGATGTCGAACCATTGCACGCCCTCTTTGTTGGCAGTGTTGATGATTTTGTCATCCACATCGGTGAAGTTTTGCACATGGGTTACATCATAGCCCTCGTGCTCCAAGAAGCGGCGAATTACGTCCCAGGTTACGAAGGGGCGCGCATTGCCGATATGGGGATGGTTGTAGGGGGTAACGCCGCACACATAAATATTGGCCTTACCGGGAGTCATGGGAACGAATTCTTCTTTTCTATTATTTAGGGTATTATAGACGCGAATAGTCACGTTGATCTCTCCTTTTATAACTCTACACCTGCTTTTGCCAGAGAAGCCTTAATGCGTTTTGCAGTGCGCTCTACGCCCAGCAGCGGCACCATAGCAGCCAGCTCCGGACCATGTTGGTTACCGGTCAGGGCTACGCGGATGGGCATGAACACATCCTTGCCCTTCAGCTTGGTGCCCTTTTGAATTTGCTTGAACAGTGCCTTCACTGCTGCATTATCCAGATTTTCTACCTTCGGCAGCTCTTCCAGCAGCATATTAATTACGGTGGGCACGGTCTCGACCTTCAAAACAGATTCTGCTTCCTCGTTTTCAAAATCAAATTCATCATTGAAGTACATTTCTACGCAAGCGGGAATTTGTGCTGCATAGGAAACATGCTCCTGTGCAGTAGCCACAACGCGCTTCAGCCAAGCCAGCTTCTCGCCCTCTTCCTCGCCGGTCATGTAACCAGCAGCAATCATATGGGGCTTAGCAGCTTCAAAGAAGGCTTCAGCATCCAGCTGACGCATATAATGTTGGTTAATCCAGTTCAGCTTATCGATATCGAAAACTGCAGGATTCTTAGCTACGCGGTCCATGGAGAACTCTTTAATCAGCTCCTCCATGCTGAAGATTTCCTGCTCACTATTGGGAGCCCAGCCCAACAGAGCCAAGAAATTGTTGATGCCGGCGGGCAGATAGCCCAACTGACGATATTGGTCCACACTGGTAGCGCCATGGCGCTTGCTCATCTTGGTGTGGTCCTTGCCCAAAATCAGGGAAATATGACCAAAGGTGGGTTGCTTAAAGCCCAGTGCATCATAAATCAAGCATTGGCGCGGAGTGTTGGACAAATGCTCCTCAGCACGGATTACATGGGTAATGTGCATCAAAGCATCGTCGATTACTACGGCATAGTTATAGGTGGGGATGCCATCGGATTTAACGATAACAAAATCACCGATATTATTGGAATCAAATACTACATCGCCACGCACCATATCGCGCACCAGGATTTGCTTATCAGCGGGCACGCGGAAGCGCACGGTCGGCTTGCGACCTTCAGCCTCAAACTGAGCGATTTGCTCGGCAGTCAGGTTGCGGCATTTGCCCATGTAGCGAGGCATTTTGCCAGCCTTAATCAGGGATTGACGCTCCTCCTCTAGCTCCTCGTCGGTGCAATAGCAATAGTATGCCTTGCCCTCTGCCACCAGCTGCTCGGCATACTGCTTGAACATGCCCATGCGCTCGCTCTGCACATAGGGGCCCACAGGGCCGCCGATATCCGGGCCCTCGTCCCACAGAAGGCCGGTCTCCCGCAGGGTGTTGTAGATGACATCCACAGCGCCCTCCACATAGCGGCCCTGATCGGTATCCTCAATGCGCAGGATGAAGGTGCCGTCCTCGTGCTTGGCCATCAGGTAGGTGTACAGGGCAGTACGCAGGTTGCCAACGTGCATATAACCCGTGGGCGAGGGTGCAAAACGGGTGCGGACTTTATTGCTCGGCATAGAAAAACGCTCCTTTATTCTCATGCAAAAAATTTGCGGATAGCTATGTTTTATTGTACTTATTCTGCGCAGATTTGTCAATGCGGGATAATATCATGCACCCATGCAAAAAGGGGCTGCTGCATCAAATGCTGTGCAGCAGCCCCTTTTTATAATATTATTCTCCGTCCTTCGGGTCATCCAGATGCTCGCGCCGTTTGCGTGTCAATGCGGCGCACAGCTGCAGCAATGCAAAGCACAGGATGCCGGTAAAAACACCGGTAAAAGCAGCACCGACCCAGTATCCACGGGAAAACCCGATGATCAGCGTAACCGCCACCGCAGCCACCAGAGACCACACGGCATTGGCCGGGGGCGTATCCGAAAAGTGGCGATCCCACAGACCATTGCGCAGACACGCGACACCCGTATAGATGCAGCCGATCATGAA
>USBV01000135.1 GCA_900553055.1 uncultured Phascolarctobacterium sp. | reverse complement strand
CCCACGAAATGAGCGTAAAAATTCGACGTGAGCGAAGATTACTAATTGCGAATTTCCTTAAGACTATTATACAACTAAAGAAAATTGAAATAAAAAAGGCCCTCCCCAAACGGAGAGAGCCCTGTGTATTACGCTATTAGAAATTACGTTGGTAAGAGATGGAAGCAATTTTGGTATAGCTGTCGCGAGTGTGAACATTAGAAATCAAACCACCGCCGGCAAAATCTAAGCAACCTACATTCATCCAAGCCAAGGAGAAAGCCAATGTTTGCTTTTTGTCATGATATTGTGCACCAATGCCATATGTAGTACGAGTACCAGTAGGAATCATGAAATCGCCACCATCAAAGGGAATAGAGGACTTATCATGAGCATAGCCAAGCATACCAGAATATTTCTCACTAAATTTATGCTCTAAGCCCAAAGCAAAGCGTTGACCATTAGACCAACCTTTATAGCTAGGTTGAGGTCCAGGGAAGCTGGAGAAGTCCATATCCAGTGCAGCATAACGCTCCCAACGAGTCCAAGTATATCTAGCCTCAACACGAGTCTTATCATTGAACTTATGGCTATAGCCTAAATCAATGCTTTCAGGAAGAGTAACAAATCCATATGCATCTCCATAGATAGAATTAGGAACCATAGCTGGATCCACAGGCAATCCTTTCTTTTTCATCACAGCAGCCAAAGATTTGGAATTATGCATGTCATAATCTGCTTCCATAGAATGATTGATTTTGCTACGATATACCAAACCCATCTCGTTCTTGTCATCAAACGTATAGTTAGCAGCAGCATTCCAACCTAAAGCATAGCTTTCTCCTTCAACATGTAATGGAGAAACACCATATGCATTTTTATCTAATTGCAACCCAACGTAGTTTACTTCAGCACCTAAGGAAGCTGTCCACTTTTTATCAAGCTTGCGAGCATAGTTTGCAGCCAAAGACACACCATTTAACTTTGAACTAAATGCATTGGTGCCGGCCATAGAGTCACGTTCAAATTGAGAAACCATGCCAAAACGACTATATGTACCCATGCCGAACCATTCTTTATCGTTCATTTGTTTAACATAATACATACCAGGAGCCCAGGCCGGATGAATTCTATTATGGCCAGACTCTGCTACAGGTCTAATACCGCCAGTAACAGTTGGATCTATTTTTCCACCTTTTGCATCATACTTACCATGCGGGCTCAAATAAGTAGCAGACACCTTAAATGCCTCACCCTTAACCTTAGTAATAGAAGCCGGGTTATAAGCCAAGTTAGCAGCATCATTCTCCGCAAACATGCGCGCGCCACCCATAGCCAAACCTTCAGCAGACCATTCATAAATTGCAAAGCCTTCAGCGCCCACCATCTGGGGAGCCATCAACACTGCCGCAGCAGCAAAAGCAAGAACCTTCTTTTTCATACCCTTCATACATCCCTTCATCAAAATTTTTTCAAACAGTATTGCTAATTCAATCTGTTCTCTATTTTATCAGACTTTTTAGTACCTGGGTATAAAAATCGTTAATCACTCGTTTTAATCGAGTATTTAAAAAGCTGGTGCAAGCACCGCTCACACCAGCTTCGTTTTACCGCTTATTCTGCTTTCTTTTGGAACTTCTTCATAATCTCGGCTACGCTTTCTGCGCCACCGCCAGTTTTGGCAGCCTCGCGCTTGGCGTAATTTTCCTCCTGCAGGCGATGCACATCCTCCAGAGTGGGGATATTATCGCGTTCCCACGGTTGATAAGGAATTTCCGTGCAGTGCAGATATTTTTCGTAACGCTCCTTCGGCTCGGCCGTCGCTGCAGCCTCTGCCAAATCACGCTCCGTAGCCTCGGTGCAGGGATAGGATTTATATGCCTCTGCAATTAGAAGAGAGCCCTTGAGGAAATCCCCCTTTGCTGCCATGCTCTCACCCATAAATACTAGCGCGCGGAAGCGATAAGGATTAACGCCCTCGTTAGCCTTTTCTGCCTCCAGCATCGCGTGAGCCTCGGCTAAAGCCTTGTCCTCCAAGCCGCAGGAGCGCATGATTTCCAGCTTGCGCACCCAAATCTTGCCCCTATCCGCAGCCTTAAACACATGCTGATAAGCACGGCACAGCTTATAGGCCTCGTTCAAATAAAACACAGGAGCATCGCCGGTACCGGTAATCATCCAAATAATCTCCGCTAAATCGCGCAGGCACAGCGCCTTGTGCTCCGCCTCGCTAAAGCCAAACTCCGGTGCATCCTCCATATTGGGCTTAATATCGCGCACAGTGGCCAGCACATTCATCGCGCCCTCCACGTCCTTCATCATCAGCAGGCAACGGCCCACAATGCTGCGACATTTCCAGTCGTCATAATTATTCACCATATGCATGGGCAGGGGCACATCCCAGGTTGCCACCTTGTGCACATATTCATTCCACTCGGCCTGTTCCATAATTACACCTCCCTAATTAATCAAAGCTAGTTAAAAAGAAATTCATGCAATCGGTTACGCCCCGCTTCACGGCCTTGGCACGGCTGGGCTTGCCGATTTTCCAAAAATTAATCGAGGTAGAGGAGCCAATGCCCTCCACATTTTGGTTAAAAAGGTACTTTTCCTCGTTCACATCCACACACTTCAGCTTCATCATCACGGTGGCGCTAAAGGTTTGGGTGCCGGCTACCATCATAAAGCCAGTTTCCTTTTCACGTGCGGGCAGGATGCTCACAAAAATCACTCTATCGGCACCGCAGGCTTCGCCAATGGCTACCAGCTCATCCAAGGTAGGCACCTCAGGGTTTTCCATCGGGTTATTGAGCAGTGCTCGTTGCACCTCATTATTGCTCACGATTTTCGTCACACTGGTCTTTTTCGCAGGATACTTCTTTTTCAAGGTATCCTTAATGGCGCCCACAGCCATCTCGCGGCTGCGACCTTCTAAGCCGGATGTATCCACATAGGGCAGCACGACCACAGTATAGGGCAGCGTGCACTCCGTCAGTTCCATATCGGTCTTAGTAAAATGCGTCTCGCCCGTATCTGCTACGCCCTTATCCAGCGCATCAATGGAACTAATCTCCTCCTGCGCAGCAAAAGCAGTAAAGGAAAAGCACATCACCAATGCCATAATTGTAATTTTCAATAAATGCTTCATAGTATACTCCTCAATGAAAAATTTATTATTATAAGAAGACAAGCGAGAAGGTGTCAGATACGAGGCGCCGCGACGCAGACGTATAAATAATACTTCAAGGAGCGGCAACAAAGTAGATGGCCCCTTATCGCTTGGATTGAACCAGCATCAAGAATTCCTCCTCGTCAATCACCTTCACCCCAAGCTGCACAGCCTTCTCCAGCTTACTGCCAGCCTCCGCGCCTGCTATCACATAATCCGTCTTTCTACTCACGCTGCCGCTCACCTTCGCGCCCACATCCTGCGCCATAGTCTTTGCCTCGACTCTTCCAAGCGTGGGCAGTGTGCCCGTGAACACCAGCGTCTTACCAAAGAAGGGATTATCCTCCTTGCTAGCAGGAGCAGTAAAGGTCAGCTTTAGGCCAGCCGCCTTCAGCCTCTCGATTAAATCCTGATTAGCAGGCACACTCAGCCAGGTTACCACACTTTCAGCGATTTTCTCGCCCATATCTTTAAATTTATCCTCTGTTTTGTTATCCTTGGCCTGCTTCTTGTACTCGCTAATGCGCGCCAGCTCCAGCATGCCCGTGCTTAGGAGCTCGTCCATGCTACCATACAGCGTAGCCAGAGTGCGCGCCACCTTAGCGCCCACATGGCGAATGCCAAGGGCAAACAGCAGCTTATCCAGCTCGTTTTCCTTGCTCGCTGCAATCGCCGCCAAAAGATTATCCGCCGATTTTTCGCCCATGCGCTCCAGCGTCACCAGCTGCTCTTTTGTTAAAGCATATAAATCCGCTGCGTCCCGCACAAGGCCTGCATCGAGAAGCTGGTTGATAACAGAAGGACCACAGCCCTCGATATTCATCGCATCACGGCTTACATAATGAGAAAAGAGCTTCACTTTTTTTGCACTGCAATATGGATTTACACAATAAAGTGTCTTGACATTATTCTCTATGCGAACTTCTGTCGCACCACCACAGGCCGGGCAATGCTCTATCGGCTGGCAGGTACCGCTTTTGGTAAGATTCTCCGCAATCTGCGGGATAATCATATTGGCTTTATAGACCTTGATATGGTCATTTTCACCAAGTTCTAATCCTTCCATAATACTGATATTATGGAGACTTGCACGGCTTACCGTTGTTCCCTCAAGCTCTACTGGCTCAAACACGGCAATCGGATTAATAAGACCGGTTCTTGACGGACTCCATTCAATGTGTAAAAGCCTGGTCTCTGCTTCTTCGTCTGCCCATTTAAAGGCAATCGAATTTCGCGGGAACTTCGCTGTTCTTCCAAGAGAAATTCCATAAGCGATATCATCATAAATAAGAACAAGTCCGTCAGATGGAAAATCATTTTCCACAATCTTTTCGGAAAAGTTCTGAATCTCCCCCATAATATTCTCTCTGTCTACCCTCTTATATGGTACAATCTCAAATCCAAGATTCTGTACCCAGAGCATATTGCTTTCCACAGAATTCTCCAGTTCTCTTCCTTCTGCTTTTACAAGGGCAAATGCAAAGAAAAAGACATTTC
>USBV01000134.1 GCA_900553055.1 uncultured Phascolarctobacterium sp. | reverse complement strand
GCGCAGCGCCTCCGGCAGTGCGCCCGTCTTCGGAATCATCTCAATGCCGGCCTTGCCAGCGTAATACATAAAGCCGGGACGCAAAAACTTATCCACATAAACAGGCGTATCCTGTTGGCACTCCTCCAGATATACCCCACTCATCGTCTTCACACTAAAGCGGTCGGCAATCACCGGCAGCACAAACGCAAACGCCACGCACATCGTCACCACGCCCACCAGCGTATGCAGCCAGCACGCCATCTCAATATCGCGATAATACCACAGCGTAATCACCGCGCCACCGCCGATAAGAATGGTCAAAATGCCCAGCATAATCAGGCTAAAGCTGGCCTCGGGCAAATATTGGCTGCCCACAATCCAGCCAGCGCCCAACAGCGCGAACATCAAGCCACTGCCAAACATCCAGCTATAAAAGGTAGTGTTGTGGCGCATTTTGGTAATCATGCGCGACACATTCCAACCAATAATAACCGCTAGCGGCGGCCACATCGGCAGAATATAGCTAACAAGCTTGGTTTGGCAAATCGTGAAGAAAATAAATACAAATAACCACCATACATGGAAAAGCAGCAGCTGACGCATATCATCAATGCGGCTTTCGCTAATGGATGACTTCACAGCCTGCACCAGCATGCCCGTCCACGGGAACATGCCCAAAATAACTACCGGGAAATAATACCAAAAGGTTACGCGATTAGCGTGTTCCGGCGTAGTGAAGCGTGTCACGTTGTGGAAGCCCAGGAAGGTATTGATAAAATCCATGCCGTGCACGGTGTACATAGCATAATACCAGGGCGAAGCAAGCAAAAAATAGAGCATCAGGCCGCGAATCACATGCATATGCAAAATCTCGCGCAGCTGGCCCGTAATCACAAGATATAGGAAGATAATCGCGCCGGGGAAAACGATGCCGATGGGGCCCTTGGTAACCGTTGCCAGCGCCATACAGGCATACATCAGCCAATATTTTTTATGCGCAAAGCTCAAAACTGCGCCCGTCATAAAAAATAACAGCGTCGTATCCGTAACCGCCGCTTTGCCCATATAAAAGAACTGGATGCAGCTCGTGAGCACGATAGCGGACCAAAAGCCCGCCTTCTCGTTGAAGAGCTTGGTGGTAGATACATAAATCATCAGCACCGTGCCACAGGCCATCACAGCCGCCGGAAAGCGCGCTGCAAACTCCGTGTAGCCAAAAATCATTTGCGCAAAAGCTACCAGCCAATAATACATCGGCGGCTTATCATACCAATAATCGCCAAAAATACGGGGCGACAAAAAATCCTTAAACTGAATCATCTCGCGAGCCGTCTCAGCATACACGGGCTCATCGGGGTCCAGCAGGGGCACGCCGCCAATGCCAAACATAATCGTAAAAAGCGTTAAGCCCGCAATAATCAGCAGGCTATTCTTTTCCAATTGCTTCATTTCTTCTCCCCAATCTTTTGTAAATAATCAGCGAAGGTACGAGCCACGCCTTCCTGCAGATTCATGGACGGACAAAAGCCCAGCAGCTCCACGCAGCGTTCATTAGCCAATACGGAGCGGAAGATATCGCCCTCGCGAATCGGCCCATAATGTACCGGGAACTCCCTGCCCACGGCCTCCTTAAAGGCTGCTAAAAGCTGGTTCACGGGGGTTTCCTTTTGCGTAGAGATATTGATGACGTTGTGACCATCTAGCTTGCTAGCACGCCACAGCGCCTCGGCAATATCACCGGCATAAACAAAGTCGCGGGTTTGCTCGCCATTGCCAAAAACAGTGACACCCTGCCCTGCCGCCAACAGCTTGCAAAAAATACTAACAACGCCGCCTTCACCGCCTGCACCCTGACGCTCGCCATAAACATTGGCAAAGCGCAGCACTGTGGTATTGAGGCCGTACAAATCGTGATACATGCGCATATAATGCTCGCTAGCCATCTTGGTAATGCCATAGGCTGAGGTGGGCAGCGGCTTTTCGTCCTCATGCAAGGGGATATTGAGATTGTCGCCATATACAGCAGCGCTGGAAGAGAAAACAACATGCTTTACTGCATATTTGCGGCAGCATTCCAAAACGTTGATGATCCCTAAAAGATTAATCTGGCAATCCTCCTCGGGATGGCTTAAGGAATAAGGCACTATGGTTTGCGCAGCCAAATGCACTACGGCATCAAAGCCTTCACTAGCAAAAAGACGAGCCAATTTAGCCTCGTCCCGCACATCGCCCTCTTCCAAGCGTACTCCTTGCGGCACATGCTCCCTACAGCCGCTGGAAAGATTATCATAAACAAATACTTCTACTCCATGCTGCCCTAGTAAAAGCTGCAGCAAATGCGAGCCAATAAAACCAGCACCGCCGGTAACTAATATTTTCATTATCACCCAACCCCTAACTTTTGCAAATCTTATTTATCATAACAAAGTAATCTGAATTACAGCTTATTTTTAGGTGGAACCACTTTGGTTTTGGGCTTAACCTGAGCCACATTAATAACATCGGCGCCAAAGGCACGAATCGTAACCACCGCGCCTAGCATAAAGGGCAAATACTCCGCCGTAAAGCGCCATAAAATAGCTAAAATGCCCTCCAAGCCGCCGGGTAAGATATTGGCAAAAAGCATCACAAAGCCTGCCTCCGCAATACCACTGCCGCCGGGTGTGGGCGAAAAATACAGCACCAGATTGATGAGCACCATGCGGCCCATAACCTGCGCCAAATCAAAATCGATGTTCAGGCCCGTCATATAGGCAGGCACCGTGGCATAAATAAAGAGCAGGCTTAGGCCCGACTCGATAAAGGCACGCAGCACCATCAGGGGATTTTTGCCCATAACAATAGCCGCCTTCTTAAACTGCTGGTACCAAATATAGCAGTTGCGGCGGGTACTATAGGATAGCTTGCGTGTGCAATAAAAGATAATTTTTTCCGGATAGCGCGTGCGCATCAGGAGGATGGCAATAATCGGCAACGAAACAAAGGCTACGGATACTAGCGTTATTACCGAAGCCGGCATCCACTCCACAATATCCTCATCAAAATGCAGCACCACGGGTACTAGCAAAATGAGGAAAATTATGGACATAATGGTGCGGACGAGAATGACCACGGTGGACTTGGCCACGGGCACCCCCGCCTTGCGCATAAACATCACCTGGGCGATGGCGCCACCGCTGGCACCGGGCGATACTAAGGCGAGGAAATAGTTGCTCAGCACCACATTCACAATCTGGCGCAGCGTTAGCTTTTCATCAGTAATATCGGCCAAGGTAATAAGGCGCAATCCATCGAACAAAAGGCCAATAGTAAGGCAGCCTAAGGCTAACAGGATGCACTTAGGCTCAAACATGGTCAAATAGTCCAAGGTCCGTATATCGAATGTAAAGTAAATTACTGCTGCCGAAATCAGGAGCACAAAGACAAAGAGTGCTCCCAAACGCAGCAAAAGCTTTTTATTCATTAATCTAAACCACCAAAATTATGATGTATATGAGCACAAATTGGTTTCCCTTTAAAGGGGAACTGGCGACGTAGTCGCCTGAGGGGTTCTACAAATCGCCAAAATTGGCAAGCTGCACATTACATTTCTTTAGCAACTCTTTATTCTCTTCGCTTAAATAAGATGCAAGCTCAGTTTCCCAAGTGTAATGCCAATCATAAAGCTTTGCGAGTGGCGCCGTCTCGAGCCCCGGATGCGTCATAATCTCGCTCACACCCTCGGGCAGAACGCGAATAATATTGCCCACGAGCTCCGCCTTAAGGTGACCGCCGGCCAGCATGCCAAAGAAGTAATCAGGATGCTTGATGCCGTCCTTATTAGCGCCAAGAGCAGCCAAATCGGCACAAAAGCTGAGCCCTGCACGGCCTATTTTGCGACCTAAGCCAGTTGCAAAGCCACCGCTAAATGTGTAGCCCTCTTTAGGTATACGCTCTCTTTTTATATTATACTCATTACAAAGCTTTCTGACAAGTCCATTTATTCCCGGCAGCACATGGGTGTGCTGGTGGCTATCGATATGGGTAATATTTAAATTGCTGGCCAAAGCCTTTTCAATTTGGGCGCGCAGTTCCGCCTCTAGCTCGCTGCTTTTGACGCCACCCGTATAAAAGCGTTTAGCAAAGGCTACATAATCGGGCAAAAAGCGTCCTTCTGCGTCCACAAGGCTAGCAATTTTATCCTTGGGCAGCACGGGCTGCACCCCGCCCACCAGCGTGAGGTGAATACCAATGCCTAAATTCGGGTTGGCCAGCGCCAGCTCCACGGCCTCGTCATAGGCTGTGGCACTGGGCATGATGGAGGTGCTGGTGATAAATCCTTCCCTATGGCCCTTAATAATACCCTGATTGATTAGTGTATGTAAGCCGAAATCATCGGCGTTAACGATTAACTGTTTAAGCTTTTTCATTACTGAAGCCTCTTTTACTGCTTAAAAAATTTTCTGTGCTTAAAGACAAATATGCCTGCAAAATATTTTACCATATTTTGCAGGCAAAGGCTATGCTTTTTACTATATGCGGCTGTAGTTGGCAAAGTGCAACTTCACGTAGTTCGCCAGCTCGGCTTTGCCGAGCTTAGCTGCTAGTCTGCGCGCGCACGCGGTCGCCCCATCGCCGCCCCCCTTGGGCAGCTGTGGCTCCCCCGCTGCTTGCGCCAGCTCGTCCATCGTGCGCAAAAAGCGTGCCCGCGCCAGCACGGA
>USBV01000133.1 GCA_900553055.1 uncultured Phascolarctobacterium sp. | reverse complement strand
GCAGCGAGCAGTCGTACTGCGTGCTGCTCACGGGCGTGGATACGCCCGAAGCGCTGGCGCGCCTGCAGGTAGTGCGCGACAGCGAGGATGGCTTCTATCTGGCCGAAAAGGATATGGAGCAGCGCGGCGTGGGCCAGCTTTTTGGCCTAAAGCAGCACGGCTTGCCAGATTTGCGGATTGCTGATATAATTCGAGATACCGATACCATCGTGGAGGTGCGCAAGCTGGCGCAGGAGGAGCTGAGTAAGCCCAACGCGTTAGACGAAATCCACCAGCTGGTTCAGCTGCAGTTCGGCGACCGCTTTGCGATGATTTTCAACACGTAAGCCAAAATAGCCAAAAGTCGGCGCCCATAACACGCTTACGAACGTTTTCGCTTTACTTAGCAATTAATATATAAAGAGGTTTTTACTTTGCAAGATAAATATCAGTGGCTCAAAAATCCTGATACAATCACTAAAATAGTGGCCGCAGTGCTTTTAATAGCGCTCTTTTGCGCGATTCAGTGCCTGGCGGAGGATTTTTTCACCACCACCTTTAAACTAGCTATTAGCGGCAATGTGGATGCTTTAGCCGAGTATCTGCGCTCCTTCGGCCCGTGGGCCATGCTCATAAGCTTTATTTTGGACGTGCTCATCAACGCCGGCAGCATCTTTCCCTCCATCTTTCTATCCACGACCAACGGCCTCATCTTTGGCCTGCCCTTGGGCATAACCATTTCCTGGCTGGCGGAGACCGTGGGCGTGGTCATCAGCTTCTTCTTGATGCGCTTTTTCTTCCGCAGCACGGCAGAGGCGATTATCGCCAAAAGCAATTCGCTGCAACATATCGATGAAGCCAGCGGCAAGCATGGCTTGGAGTGGATGGCCTTTGCGCGTGCGCTGCCTTATTTCCCGTCCGGCATTTTAACAGCCGTAGGCGCCGTGAGCCGCATCAGCGCCAAGGACTACATCATTGCCAATTTAATTGGCAAATTCCCTTCCACCGCGCTGGAGGTAGTCATTGGCCACGATATCGTCAACTTTCAGCAGCACAGCCAGCGCCTAGGCGTGCTCGTCGTCATCGTCACCCTTGTCTTTTGGGGCTACAAAAAGTATCGCGACAAAAAGAATAAAAAACAAGCCTGAGCATTACGCTCAGGCTTATATTATTCCATAAAGGTGTTGGGGCTCAGCACATTGCCATCGTCAAAGGCGATGTAGGTGATTTGGATTTTGCCATTTAGCTTAGCCACATCCATGCCCATGAGCCGTTTATCATCGGGCAATAATGCATTTAAGGTTTTGCTCGTTTCCAGCTGTAGCGTAGCTCCGGGAGCTATGGAGCCGCGGAAATGCTCCGGATAGGAATATAGCTCCTTGCCGCTAGCATCGCTAATCGTCACATCATAATACATGCGGTTGATAGCCACATTAGTCCTATTCGTAGCGCTAACACTTGCCAGCAGCAGGGTTTGCTGCTCCTTATTACTGGGGTTCTCGTGGCTGGAAATATTCAAATCCACCGCCGAGGTAGCTACAGCCTTATTCAAACGCTCCATAATGGGCTTATTATCGGCAGCCTGCTTAGCTTTTTTGGCAGCCGCAAATTGCACAATTAGCTCGGCTAGGTTATCCACCTTGCGAATTTGCCAATCGCCGGCATCGTTGGACTGCAGCAGTAGCTTGGCCAAAAAGTCCTTGTTTAACGCTTCGTTATGCAGCACCAGGGTTGCGGTGGCTAAGCCACTCTCCTGCTTGGTCAGCTGCACATCCTTTAAAGAAAGCTTATCTAAGGGGATATGGCGCTCCAAATTGCGGCGCATGGCGTCCGGAACGGGGTCCACAACCTGCTCTGCTTTAGGGGTGGAAGGAATGGTAGCAATTCTATCCAGCGCTTCCTTCTTCATCAAATCCACCACGGAGGGCTTTAGCATATGCAAAATGCTCAGTGCAAAGGGATTGGAGAATAGGTTATCGTTATTAATTTTGCTCTCCGCCTTAATGATATCCTCAAAGGCATTGCTCATGAGCGAATCAAGGTCTACATAACGCTCAAATTTGGCGGTGTTATGCTCCTTCACCGCTAGGCGCACCTGGTTTAAAGCATAGGCAGGCGTGCGCAGCCAATAGAGGAAATAAAAGGCCGCACCCAAGAGAACGGCGACGATGACTAAAACGAAAGCGATAGTCTTTTTGTTTTTCATTTTCTTTACCTTCTTAGTAATACACAATGAGCTGCTGCGTAAAGCAACAGGAAAAATTCACTCACTATATTGTAATCATATTGTGGCTAGATTTCAATACCTGCTACTAAAATATTTTTCTGCTTGCGAGCAATCAGACAAATTTAGTATAATATTAAGATAGGTAAAGTGTGTTCAAAATTTTGAAGATAGATAACGGAGGTTACTTCCATGCAAGATATAATGCAAGATAAAAACGAAAAAACTTATTGCTTAATTAATTATGGCTGCCAAATGAATGAATCCGATACGGAGCATTATGCCGGCCAATTAGAGGAGCTGGGCTATAAGCCGGTTAGCGATTACCACGGCGCCGATGTGATTTTAGTGAACACCTGCTGCGTGCGCGAAAGTGCCGAAAAGAAAATCGCCGGCAAAATTGGCGAGCTAAAGGCCGAAAAGAAGCGCAATCCCGAGTGCGTAATTTGCGTAGCCGGCTGCATGGCGCAAAAGGACGGCGACAAGCTGCAAAAGAAGCATCCCCAGGTGGATTTGCTCTTGGGCACTGCCTATGTAAACGATTTTAAGCAGCTGCTGTTAGATTATTTGGCCGACCGCAAGGGCATTGCCTACACCGATTTAACGATTCACCAAAGCGAGTTTGAAGGCCACCGCGTGCGTCAAAGCAGCTTTGCGGCCTGGATTCCCATTATGTATGGCTGCAATAATTTCTGCACCTACTGCATCGTGCCCTATGTGCGCGGGCGTGAGCGCAGCCGCAGCATGGAAAATATCGTTGAGGAAATTGAAGCCGCGGTTAAAGAGGGCTACAAGGAATTCACCCTGCTGGGCCAAAATGTTAACTCCTATGGCAAGGAATTTGGCGAAAAGGATGCCTTCGCCAAGCTCTTGCGCCGCGTGAACGATATCCCCGGCGTGGAGCGCATCCATTATATGACCAGCCATCCGCGCGATATGAGCGAGGAGGTTATCAAGGCCGTGGCTGAATGCGAGCATGTGTGCGAAAACTTCCACGTGCCCTTCCAGTCCGGCAGTAGCGAGATTTTGCGCCGCATGAACCGTGGCTATACCAAGGAAAAATATCTAGACTTAATTAAGCTCATTCGTCAATACGTGCCCGATGCGGCCATTACGACCGATATCATCGTGGGCTTTCCCGGCGAAACCGAGGAGGATTTTGCCGAAACCATGGATGTGGTGGCCAAGGTGGGCTTCACCAGTGCCTTCACCTTTATTTATTCCAAGCGCAGCGGTACCCCCGCCGCCAAAATGGATAACCAAGTGCCCCTGCCGGTGAAGAAGGAGCGCTTAAACCGCCTGATGGCACTGCAAAACGAAAACAGCCTGCGTGAGCACGAAAAGCTGATTGGTAAAACCGTAGAGGTTTTGGCCGAGGGCCCCAGCAAGCAGGCCGATGTGTGGACCGGACGCAGTCGCACCGGCGTTTTGGTACTGTGGCCGGTGGAGGGCAAGGAATATGCAGTGGGCCAAAAGGTTAATGTTGTGATTGACACTGCGCAAACGTGGTTAGTGAAAGGTAAGGCGCTTGATTAATGGCTGCTGAAAATAATAACACTTCCAATTATACACCGATGGTACAGCAGTACCTGGCTGTGAAGGAGCAGCATAAGAATGAACTGCTCTTCTTTCGCTTGGGAGATTTTTACGAAATGTTTTTTGAGGATGCCCTCACGGCGTCCCGTGAATTGAATATTACCCTCACCAAGCGCGCTGGCAATGGCGATAATATCCCCATGTGCGGCGTGCCCTATCACAGCGTGGATGGGTATATCGCTAAGCTTGTGCAAAAGGGCTATCGCATTGCTATTTGCGAGCAAATGGAGGACCCGCGCTTTGCCAAGGGCATTGTGGAGCGCAAGGTTATTAAGATTATCACCCCCGGCACGGCGCTTAATGAGCAGCTGCTGCAGGATAAGCATAATCGCTATTTAACGCTGCTCGTAGAAGCGCAGCAGGAGCTGTGCCTGGCCGTGGCCGATGTTTCCACCGGTGAATGCCGCTGGTTTTTGGCCACTGGCAGCGATAAAATGCTAGAAATAGAGGAGCAATTATATCGCCTGCAGCCGGCAGAGCTGGTTATAACGACGCAGCTCGAGGAGGGCGAACAGCTATTAGAATGGGTGCACAGTAAATTGCCGGAATGCACGCTCTCTAATTTTACTGATGCTAGCGCAACGGACTATTTCCCGCAGCATTTCCCCAGCGTGCAGGCAAGTCCTGTGGTGCAGCACACAGTGGAGCTGCTGCTCAACTATTTGCACAGCACCGTAATGGCCGATTTGAGCCATATAAACCAATTGAGCGAGATTGTACGCGACAGCTTTATGCAGCTGGATGCGACGGCTATTCGCAACCTAGAATTGGTCCGCTCCATGGCCGATGGCAGCAAGCGGGGGACCTTACTTGGCGTTTTGGATTTTACCAAAACGAGCATGGGTGCAAGGCGCTTGCGCAGCTGGATTGAAGCGCCGCTCTTAGACATCGCGCGCATTCACGAGCGCCAGGAGG
>USBV01000132.1 GCA_900553055.1 uncultured Phascolarctobacterium sp. | reverse complement strand
CCGCCGTTTACCGGGGCTTCAATTCAAACCTTCGAGTTGCCTCTGAGCTCTCCTCTTAACCTTCCGGCACCGGGCAGGTGTCAGGCCATATACATCTTCTTGCGAATTAGCATAGCCATGTGTTTTTGGTAAACAGTCGCCTGGGCCTATTATCTGCGGCTCTTTCACAAGAGCGTCCTTTATCCCGAAGTTACAGGACCATTTTGCCTAGTTCCTTAACCATGAATCTCTCGAGCGCCTTAGTATTTTCTACCTGATCACGTGTGTCCGTTTACAGTACGGATGATCATTACCTGAAGCTTAGCAGGTTTTCTTGGCAGTCAGCTTACCTGCATTATCCGCGCAACCGAAGCATTGCGGTACTATCACCTTTCATCTCTACCGGCGTGCTTCACTACCGGTATCAAAGAATACGGGTTTCAACGTACTATTCCGTCAGTACGCAGCAGTGTCACCTCTGCGTCGCTGCATCGCAGTTATGATCAGTACAGGAATATTAACCTGTTTGCCATCGGGATCGCCACTCGGCTTACCCTTAGGATCCGACTTACCCCCGGATGATTGACATTGCCGGGGAATCCTTGATCTTTCGGCGTGCGGGGTTCTCACCCGCATTATCGTTACTTATGCCTACATTTGCTTTTCCATCCGCTCCACAATACCTCACGGTACTGCTTCTATGCTGAATGGAATGCTCTCCTACCGATTGTATCATCTACAATCCCATAGCTTCGGTTATATGCTTATGCCCGCGTATTATCCATGCAGGACCGCTCGACTAGTGAGCTGTTACGCACTCTTTAAATGAATGGCTGCTTCCAAGCCAACATCCTAGCTGTCTAAGCAGTCCCACCCCGTTTTAATTCCAACTTAGCATATAATTGGGGACCTTAGCTGATGGTCTGAGTTCTCCCTCTTTCGTCAACGGACCTTAGCACCCGCTGGCTCACTCCCTGTCTTCATGTTCTAGCATTCGGAGTTTGGCCGGATTTGATAGGCGGTGAAGCCCTCGCATCCAATCAGTAGCTCTACCTCTAGAACAAAACAACAGAGGCTGCACCTAAATGCATTTCGGAGAGTACGAGCTATTTCCCAGTTTGATTGGCCTTTCACCCCTACCCGCGAGTCATCCGAAAACTTTTCAACGTTTACCGGTTCGGTCCTCCATCACGCGTTACCGCGACTTCAACCTGCTCGTGGGTAGATCACAAGGTTTCGCGTCTAGCGCCGGGGCGAGCAGCAGAAACTGCGTCTGCAGCGCTCACGAGCACTGCTTCCACGCTCTTGGGCTCAACATCGCCGTGATGCGCCAAAATTGCGTTGATAATCAAATCGGACTCGCGGAACTTCTTGGCGATTTCGCCGCCGATTTCCACGTGGGAGCCTTCCATTTCGTGGTCGATGGCCTTGCCAATATCGTGCAAGAGACCGGCACGCTTAGCCAAAACTACGTCCACGCCCAGCTCGCTAGCCATTACGCCAGCCAAATTTGCTACCTCCACAGAGTGGTTCAGCACGTTTTGGCCATAGCTGGTGCGGTAGCGCAAACGGCCCAGCAGCTTAATCAGTTCAGGATGCAGGCCATGCACGCCCACTGCAAAGGTGGCTTGCTCGCCAGCTTCCTTAATCTTTTGCTCAACCTCTTTTTGTGCCTTCTCCACCATCTCTTCAATACGGGACGGATGGATACGACCATCGTTGATGAGCTTTTCCAAAGCGATGCGTGCAACCTCGCGGCGCACGGGGTCAAAGCCGGAAATAATAACAGCCTCGGGGGTATCATCAATGATTAAATCGATACCGGTTAAGGTTTCCAAAGTGCGAATGTTACGACCTTCGCGACCAATGATGCGGCCCTTCATTTCGTCGTTGGGCAGGCCAACTACGGAAACGGTGGTTTCGGCTACATGATCGGCAGCACAGCGCTGAATAGCGAGGGAAATAATCTCGCGCGCCTTCTTTTCAGCCTCGTCCTTAGCCTGCTGCTCCAAATCCTTAATCAGCATTGCGGATTCGTGCTTAACCTCGTCCTCCAAGGATTGCAGCAGCTCCTGCTTAGCTTCCTCGCAGGTCAGACCGGATAAGCGCTCCAGCTCAGCCTGTTGCTTAGCACACAGCTGCTCCGCTCTTTCCTGAGCTGCAGTCAAGCTTTGCTCCTTGCGGGCCAGCTTTTCTTCCTTACGCTCAAAGGATTCAATCTTGCGGTCCAGGTTTTCTTCCTTTTGTACCAAACGGCGTTCCTGACGCTGCAAATCACTGCGTCTATCTTTATTTTCGCGCTCCATTTCAGAGCGCAGACGATGGATTTCTTCCTTAGCCTCCATCATCATTTCTTTGCGTTTTGCCTCGCCAGCCTGTTCAGCGTCCTGCACAATGCGGATTGCTTGCTCTTCGGCAGTAGCAATCTTGCTTTCGGCTACATTTTTGCGTACCAAATAGCCCACTGCGCCGCCTGCCAGGCCAACTACTACGGCAGTACCAATAATTGCTAAAATCGTCCTCACCTCCTAAATAATAATTTTTTTCAAACTTTTTTGCATAACAACAGCAGGCGCCTTCGCGTCTGCTATAAATGTCCTTATTCCATTGAATATAATCAATTAAATGTATATAAATATAGCAATTAACCTATTAAAATTCTGAAACAGGGCAAAAAATAAGGCAACACTGCGTGTCGCCCTGTGAAATCCACTGATATAATCACAATGGGACAATTCTATTGTAAATAAAATTAACAAAAATGTCAAGGATTTAACACTATATATCGTTATTTACCTGCATTTTTTCCCACAAAATCTGCATATATTCAGTAGAAAAGCCGTGCGAGGCCATAAAGCGTCCGCCGGCCGCATATATTTTATTTTTAAGCTGCTGCTTGGTTTTGTGATCCAAATCCTGTGCCTGCGCTTGGGCAATTTTTTCTCGATGGCGCTGCACAAAAAGCTCTGCCGCGTTAGCCGCCTGCTGCGCTTCCAGCGCCGGCGTCAAACGCTCCAGTACCTCCTGCACGAGCTCTGCGCGGATGCCGCGCTTTACAAGCTCCGCCCTTAGGTGCTGCCTGCCGTAGCAGCGCTTGTTAAGCCAGCCCTCAAACACACGCGCAGCATAACGCTGCTCGTCGAGTAAGCCGTAATGCTGCAGCTTCGCAATAGCCTCCTCGGCCTGCTCCTCGTCGGCCCCCTTCAGCTGCAGTCGCTCCTTCATTTTCTTGTCACTAAAATCCCTATAGGAAAGCAAATTCAGCGCGCAGTCGTAAGCCTCCTGCGCGCTGGTAAACTTTTCCTTAGAGCTCTTCTTGGAAGATCGGTTCCACATCGCCAGCTACCTGTGCTGCATCGGCCATGGCATCGGTTTGGCCCATGGTTTTAGCACGAATCTTAGCTTCAATTTCCTTAGCCACATCGGGGTTTTCGCGCAGGAAGTCCTTAACCTTTTCCTTGCCCTGGCCCAGGCGAATGTCGCCATAGGAGTACCAGGCACCGCTCTTATTGATGATATCCAGCTCGGCACCCAAATCGACAACACAGCCCTCGTGGGAAATACCCTTGCCGTACATAATGTCGAACTCGGCCTGTTTAAAGGGAGGAGCCACTTTATTTTTAACGACCTTGACGCGGGTGCGGCTGCCAATCATATCGTTGCCGTTCTTTAGGGTATCAATGCGGCGCACATCCAGGCGCACGGTGGAGTAGAATTTTAAAGCACGGCCACCGGTGGTGGTTTCGGGGTTGCCAAACATTACGCCCACCTTTTCGCGAATTTGGTTGATAAAGATGGTGGCACATTTAGATTTAGAGATGAGACCGGTGAGCTTACGCAGGGCCTGGCTCATCAAGCGAGCCTGCAGGCCCACGTGAGAGTCGCCCATTTCGCCTTCGATTTCGGCACGAGGCACCAAAGCGGCTACGGAGTCAATAACGATGATGTCGATGGCGCCGCTGCGTACCAAAGCATCGGCGATTTCCAACGCTTGTTCGCCATTATCCGGCTGGGAAATAAGTAAATTATCAATATCAACGCCCAAGGCGCGCGCATAAACCGGATCCAGCGCATGCTCGGCATCGATGAAGGCTGCATAGCCGCCCAGCTTTTGCGCTTCGGCAATCATGTGCAGGGCTACGGTGGTTTTACCAGAGGATTCAGGTCCGTAGATTTCGATAACACGGCCACGGGGAATGCCGCCCACGCCCAAAGCAATATCCAAGCTCAGTGCGCCGGTGGGAATAACCTCGATATTCATTTTGGCGCTTGCTTCGCCTAATTTCATTATGCTGCCCTTACCAAAATCCTTCTCGATTTGGTGCATGGCCATATCTAAAGCTTTCTTTTTATCCGCATCCATTGTTCAAGCCTCCTGACTTTGTTTAGCTTATGCTCCTATTATACAAACAAAAGTTTAAATTGTCAAGAAAAATTCAGTCTTATTTTTGCTCCAGCAACCCTTGGATTTCCTTTTGCTCAAAGGTGTAGGTGCTGTTGCAGAACTGGCAGTGCGCCTCGGTAACCTCGTCCTGCGCTAGCTCGGCGAGGGAGGCCTTGTCCAAACGGCCTAAGGCTGCCAAAATGCTCTCCCTGCTGCAGCGGCATTTAAAATGCACGGGCACGGTTTCCTTAATATCTACGTCCAAATCGCGGCCCAAAATGCCGATAATGCGCTCGGGAGTGAAGCCAATTTCTAATAATTGGGTGATGTAGGGAGTTTTGTTAACGTTTTCTTCGAGCTTGGCCAAAACCTCGTCGCTCGCGCCCGGCATGGCTTGGATGAA
>USBV01000131.1 GCA_900553055.1 uncultured Phascolarctobacterium sp. | reverse complement strand
CGTGCACATCCGCACACTGCGCCAAAAGCTGGGCAGCGCGGGCGATTTAGTGGAAACCATCCGCGGGGTGGGCTACAGAATGGCGGCTAACAAATGAAACAAAAACTATTTCGTAGTTTGCTGCTATTGACCATGGGCAGTGTGCTCCTGGTGGTAGCACTTTTTGCCTGGCTGAGCGTGCATTATATCACCAACGATAGCTACCAAAGCCTAAAGCGCGAGGCAGCGCTGCTGCTGGAGACGGATGAGGACGGACGCATTACCGTGAAGCAGCTGCACCGCGTCCAGCTGGCGGATAGGGTGACGCTGCTGGACCCTAAGGGGCGCGTGCTCTTTGACAATTACGCGAACGGCGAAGCACTGGATAACCATTTGCAGCGTGAAGAGGTGCAGCAGGCCTTGGTGCAGGGGGAGGGCTTTGCCAGCCGCAAGTCCGACACCTTGGGCAAGGATATCCTTTATTACGCCGTGGTTTTGGCGGACGGCAATATTTTGCGTTTGGCGCGCACCAATGAAGCCGTGTTCCAGCAGGCGCATCTATTTGCTGGCTATATTGCGGTGGTGCTGCTCTTGATTTTGGGTGGTACCTTTATCGCCGCGCGCAGCATTACGCGTAGGGCGCTGCAGCCCCTGGAGCGCCTCGATTTGGAGCAGCCCGATGCCAACAAGGATGTGTACCACGAGCTGGAGCCCATTGTGGAGCGCTTTGCGCAGCAGCAGGCAGCCTTGAATCGCGAAATGCGCCGTTATAAAAGCAAAAAGCAGGAGCTGAAGGCCGTTACCAATAATATGGACGAGGGCATGCTTTTTCTGGATACGCAATGGAGTGTTGCTTCCTTAAACAAGAGCGCCATCAAGTTCTTTGGCAAGGATAAAGAGGAGCTTTTGCATAAGAATATTTTGGAGCTTATGGAGGGCGAGGATATTCGCAGGCTGCTGCAGAAGATGGAGCTGGTGGGCAAGGGTAGGCTTATCATCAACCGCGGCAATACCTATTACCAATGCAACGGCAGCCGTATTGCGGATAAGGGCTTTGTGCTTTTGATTATGGATGTCACGGAGCGCACGGCCTCAGAAAAGCTGCGCCGCGAGTTTTCGGCCAATGTGTCGCACGAGCTGAAGACGCCGCTGCAAAGCGTGCTGGGCTATTCGGAAATCATGCTGAGTGGCCTGGTGAAGCCGGAGGATGGGCCTCGCTTTTTGCAAAAAATCTATGATGAAGCGCGCAATTTGCTGCGTTTGATTGATGATATTATGAAGCTTTCCAAGCTGGACGAGCTGAACCACGATATGCTGGAGGAGTTTTCCCTTGTGGAGGTGGCGCAAAGTGCAGTGCGTCGCCTGCAGGATAAGGCGCGCAGCGTGAAGGTGGAGCTGGTGCTGGAAAATAATATAGCTGGCGCTGGGTCCATTTTAGGCATTGCGTCCCTGATGGAGGAAATTTTCTTTAACCTACTGGATAATGGCATCAAATACAATCGCGAGGGCGGCAGGGTAAATCTCTCTTTAAGTGAGACGGAAAATAAATACGTCGCCAAGATTACCGATACGGGCATGGGCATTGCTGCGGCGGAGCTGCCCCACATTTTTGAGCGCTTTTATCGCGTGGACCGAAGCCGTCACAAGGCTATCGAGGGGACGGGCTTAGGCCTTTCCATCGTTAAGCACGGCGTGCTGTTCCACGGCGGCACGGTGCGCGTCAACAGCACGGCGGGGCAGGGCACAGAATTTATCCTCAAGTTTCCGAAAATGAGAGCATGTATACAAGACAGCTCTCAAGATATGTGATACAATAATATTGTTCAGCATTTTTATGCGTAACAGGAGGATGTTTAAACATCCACTCCCTGTATGTTTGGGGAGATAGTATTTGTTTGGCAAAATTATTCATTATAAGGGGGACTGTGCGATGCAGGTCGTATTAACAATTGTGGGCAAGGATAAGGTTGGCATCACCGCTAAGGTTACCAATGCTTTGGCAGATATGAATATCAATATTATCAATATTAACCAAAATATTATGCAGGGCTTCTTCAACATGGTGCTGATTGCTGATATGGAAGGAGCAAATGTGACCTTGGCCGAAGCTCGCGAGGTTATGGTGAAGCTGGGCGAGGAAATTGGCGTGGAAATCCGCCTGCAAAGCGAAGAAATTTTTACCGCTATGCATCGCATATAGGAGGCCGCCATGCTGTATAATGTTCAGGATATTTTAGAGACCACGCGCATGATTACCGAAAATAATCTGGATGTGCGCACTATCACCATGGGCATTAGCCTGCGTGATTGCTGCCATCCCGATATTAAGGTTACGGCGCAAAAGATTTATGATAAAATTTGCACTAAGGCCGAAAAGCTGGTTAAGACCGGCGAGGATATTGAGGTGGAAATGGGCGTGCCCATTATCAATAAGCGCATTAGCGTAACCCCGATTTCCATGGTGGGCGAAAGCTGCGACGCTAACGATTATGTGCCGCTGGCCCAAGCCTTGGATAGAGCTGGCAAGCAGGTGGGCGTTAACTTTATCGGCGGCTTCTCTGCATTGGTAGATAAAGGCTATACCAAGGGTGACCGCAATTTGATTGCCTCCATTCCGGAAGCACTGGCCGTGACCGACATTGTGTGCTCCTCCGTGAGCGTGGGCTCCACTAAATGCGGCATTAATATGGATGCAGTAAAGCAAATGGGCGAGGTTATTAAGGCTGCAGCCGAGCGCACTGCGGACCGTGATGCAATTGGCTGTGCGAAGCTGGTTGTGTTCTGCAACGCTGTGCCAGATAACCCCTTTATGGCCGGTGCCTTTTTGGGCGTAACCGAGCCGGAAACCGTGATCAACGTGGGCGTTAGCGGCCCCGGCGTTGTGAAGCATGCGCTGGAGCAGGTAAAGGACGGCGACATTGGCATGGTTGCTGAAACGATTAAGAAGACTGCCTTTAAGATTACCCGTGTGGGCCAGCTGGTTGCGCAGGAGGCTGCACGTCGTTTGAATACGCAATTTGGCATCATCGATTTGTCCTTGGCGCCGACTCCGGCCATTGGCGACTCTGTGGCGCATATTTTGGAAGAAATTGGTCTGGAAAGCTGCGGTGGCCCCGGCACCACTGCGACACTGGCGATGCTCAATGACGCAGTGAAAAAGGGCGGCCTGATGGCTTCCAGCTACGTGGGCGGCCTGAGCGGTGCCTTCATCCCCGTCAGCGAGGACGCCGGCATGATTGCTGCGGTGGAACGCGGCAGCCTGAGCTTAGAAAAGCTGGAGGCTATGACCTGCGTTTGCTCCGTAGGCCTCGATATGATTGCCATCCCCGGCGACACCACTGCCAGCACCATCTCTGCGATTATTGCGGATGAGGCTGCTATCGGCATGATTAATAATAAAACCACCGCTGTGCGCCTGATTCCCGTACCGGGCAAGGGCGTAGGCGACAGGGTTGAGTTTGGTGGCCTCTTGGGTTATGCACCGATTATCGCTGTGAACCCCTTTAAGGCAGATAAATTTATTTCCCGCGGTGGCCGCATCCCGGCACCGGTAAGGAGCTTGACTAACTAATGACGCGTCCTTTAACGAAAGCACAAAAGCAGGTTATTCTTGCGAAACTAGAGGAAACCTATAAGGATACGAAAACGGCGCTAAATTATAATTCCCCGTTTGAGCTTTTGGTAGCAGTAATTTTGTCCGCACAATGCACGGATGAGCGCGTGAACGTGATTACTGCGCGCCTGTTTCCGCGTTTGAATACGCCGGAGAAGATGGGGGCGCTGACGCAGGAGCAAATGGAGGAGGAGATTCGCGACTGTGGGCTGTATCACGCCAAGGCGAAGAATATCCTAGGTGCCTGCCACATGCTGGTGGAGCGCTTTAATAGCACCATTCCTAGCGATATCAAAACGCTGATGGAGCTGCCGGGCGTGGGCCAAAAGACGGCGAATGTGGTGGCCAGCATTATTTATAATGTGCCGGCTATTGCGGTGGATACACATGTGTTCCGCGTATCGCATCGACTGGGCATGGCCAAGGGAGCGGACCCGCTGGCTACGGAAAAGGAGCTGCAGAAGGCGATTCCCATGGAAAAATGGAGCGATGCGCACCATTGGTTTATTTGGCATGGGCGCAAGATTTGTAAAGCACGCAAGCCGCTGTGCAGCCAGTGCGTGTTGCTCGCAGAATGTCCCTTTAAAGAAAAGAATCTAGAATAGGTTTAATCACTAAATAAAAAAGTCACTGCTGACTGAGCTGTAAGGCTTAGTTGACAGTGACTTTTCGTTTTTAGCTTTACATTTTCACGCCGTTGGTGAGGCGAATGACCTCGGCTTTGGCTTCGGCCAGCTGGGCTTGGTTAATCATGCCATATTTATGCATGGCAGCGAGCACTAGCTGCTGGCGCTTTTTGCATTCCAAGGGATTTTCTAGCGGATTGAGGGCGCTAGGCGCATAGGGTAGGGCGGCGATGACGGCGGCCTCGGCGAGGCTGAGGGCGGAGGGGGCTTTACCAAAATATTTATTGGCGGCCTGCTTGATGCCGTTGGCACCGGCGCCAAAATAGGTGGTGTTTAGATAAAGCTCCAAGATTTCGTCCTTGGTATAATTATCCTCTAGCATCAGCGAGAGGATGGCCTCTTCGATTTTACGCTCCAGGCTTTGCTCGTGGCTAAGAAAAACATTTTTTACAAATTGTTGGGTGATGGTGCTGCCCCCCTGCACAACCTCACCGGCAGTGATGTTGACTAAAAGGGCACGCAGCACGCCCTCCACCGCGATGGCGCCGTGATTATA